>NZ_RZQI01000001.1:0-34041 GCF_003998335.1 Mesorhizobium sp. M7A.F.Ca.CA.002.05.1.1
CATCTGGACGAAGGCCGGATTGCGCGAGCCGCCGCCGGTCAGGCGGATTTCGCTGATGGCAAAGCCGTCGCGCAAGGCTTCGACATGGGTACGATGATTGAAAGCAATGCCCTCCAGAACCGCCTTGAGCATATCGCCGCGATTGTGCCAGCCATGAAGGCCGACAAAGCTGCCGCTGGCGACATCGCCAAAGGGGGAGCCGAACAGATAGGGATGAAACAGGATGGTCGACCGCTTTTTAAGCGCCTCGTCGATCTCTGTTGCCAAAACCTCGTGGATCGAGCCACCACCGACCGATGCCCTCTCCTGTTCCGAGCGGCAGAACGTGTCGAGAAACCAATCGTAGTTCGCGGTCGAGGCCGGCGAGATCGCCATGTTGTTCCAGCGGCCGGCGTCGATGGCGTTGCGACAGAGCCAACGCGGGTCGACGCGCGGTTGCGAAGAGACCACTTCGTTGATGGAATAGGTCCCGGCGACAATGGCAAGCACACCCTCCTCATGGCCGCCCATGCCAAGTGCGGAGGCAGTTACGTCATGCAGGCCGCTCGCCACTGGTGTCCCCTTGGCAAGGCCGGTCATGTCGGCGGCCTCGGCGGTAACGTGGCCGGCGATCTCGGCCGAATGCGCCATCGGCGGCAGCGCGTCGAAAAGATCGTCCAGTTCGAAGATGCGCATCGCTTCCAGCGCGTAATCCTGCGTGCGGAAATCCGTGAATGAGGTGCTGGCCTCGGTACGGTCGGTGCCGATCGTGCCGGTCAGGCAAAAGCGCAGCCAGTCCTTGCAGGCCAGTATATGCCCGATGCGGCCATAGCGGTCGGGTTGGTTCTTCCTGATCCAGGCCAGCAGCGCCGACGGAGCCGAAACGTGCGGCGCCTGTCCGGTACGCGCCAACGCATTTTGGAAGACCCCATCCGCCGACCATTGTTCGACAATCTCGCCGGCGCGGCTGTCAAGCGACAGGATACCGGGGCCTAGCGGCCGGCGATCCTTGTCGAGCAAATAGAGACCATCGCCGTGTGCGGTCGCCGCCACCGCCTTGATATCGTTGGCGGCCCGGCCGCACAATGCGATCGCTTCGCGGATGGCATCGGCGGTGGCTTGCCATAGCCTTGCCATGTCGCGCTCCACCCAGCGCGCATGGGGCATCGACTGCGGGACGCGCCGGCGCGCCACCGACAACTGCGTGCCATCGGCATCGAAGATCACCGCCTTGGTGACCGTGAGACCGTTATCGATTCCGAGCAAACTGGGCATGGGCGCCGCCGCTTTCAGCAACTGGTGAAGGGCGCTGCAAGGCAAACCTGCAGGTTGGGATAGGGATGACAGGCATGACGACAATCAACGAGCAACGGTGATACAAAAGCGACGCATCCGACGCGGTAAAAAGACCATAGTAGCATGTTAAGTTAACGTCAATACGTGAGATATTTTGCGGATATGTCTGACGTCATCTGCGACGAAAATTGCCATCCCCTCGTACCGCATCCGATGCGGACGAAGTTCCGGCTAGTGCCCAACTGGCCGGATAGGCTTCAACCCCGCGCTGGGAGCCAGAGAGCACGGTACGATTGACGCCGAACGCGCTTCGACTGGCTTTGCGAGTTCCTGCGCAACGACCGGACAACCCGCACCGCTTCGGCGCCTTCAAAGAAAACGCGACGACTCAAGAAGCTCAGCCACCCCGTCCAGTTCCTTGTGCAGGCGATGCCAGCGACGGTCGAGATAAACAAGCGAATGCGCCTCCGGGGGGACCTCGTCCGGCTGTACCTCGCCGTCAAGGAGTTCGGCCGCGACCAGTGTCGCGCCCTCAATCGGCAGAACGCCGAGCCGACGGGCGCGGAACCAGGTCGAAACGCCGGTATAGCGCGGTTCGCCGGTGGGCAGCCGCGCCCAGGCGCCTCCCGGCGGGAAACGTTCCGCGCCGCTGGACGCGCAGAGCTGCGCCAGGTCGATATCAGTGAAGCGCAGCAGGTGGATCACCATGGTCTCGGCCCGCAGCAAGGGCTCGGACGAAGTCGATTTCATCGAGAGCGAGAAGGCGACGACCGGCGGCGCGGCACTTACCGAGATCAGCGAAGACACGGTCATCGCCACCGGCCTGTCGCCGGGATCGGCAGTGATGACCGCGACACCGGCCGGATGGTGGCGAAAGGCTTCGCGGAAGGCGTTGGTCATGGGGTGCGGGATGCTCATCGACATGTCTCTTCTGCAGCATGAAAAAGGGGCCGGACGGCGTCCGCTGTCCGGCCCTTGCAACTACTTCTTCTCGATCAGGTCGTAGAACTGCCAGGTTCGATCGCTCCACACGCCGCCGATGTCGCGGCCGGCCGAGGTGACGATCGACGGCGCGATGGTGAAGTGGTTGGCCGCTACCATCATCTCGCGGAAGGTGCGCTGGATCACACCGGCGCGGAGCGATGCGCCGCCGCCAGCGCGGTAGGCGAAGTTGCAGATATCGACGCCAACCTCGTGAATCTCGGATTTGGCCAGATGGACAAGGCTGATCTGCCGCGTCGACACGCTATTGCCGGCCTCGACCGTCGCCTCGATGTCGCGCCAGACTTCGAAGACGAAGGCGCGGGCAGCGCGATAGCGGGCTTCGGCGCGGCCATAATCGTGCCAGAACTTCTCGCTCTCGCCGATCAGTCCGGCGCGGCCGGATTTGGTGCGGGCGAACTTGGCGATCTCGTCCAGCATCCGCCGCCCGGTACCGAGCGCCCAGCCGGTATGACCGATGGCGGCGAGGCCCACGACACCGAGACTGAAGAACTCCTTTTGGCGCAGCGGCGGTGCGGTCAGGATCGGGAAGACGAGATCGTCGGCGATGAAGACATCCTCGGCCGCATAGTCGATGCTGCCGGTGCCGCCGAGGCCCAGAACGTCCCAATTGCCGAGCTGCTTGTGCTGCGAGATCGGCGCATGGGCGCACATGATAATCACATTGCCCTTGTCGTCCTTCGCGGGCTTGCCGGTGCCGTCATCGACGAAGGCGGCACTGTGGCTATAGGTGGCGTGGCTGAACCCGCTGCCATAGCTCCACTTGCCGTTCAGCCGGTAGCCGCCGTCGACCTTCTTCAGCATGCCAAGCGGCGCGCCCTGCCCCGAGAAACGGTTGTCGGTGCCCGGCGCGAAAAGCCGCTCGACCGCGCTGTCCGGCAGAAAGGCCGCCGACATCGCACCGATGCAGCAATGCACCATGGAAACCCAGCCAGCCGCTCCCGAATACCAGGTGATCGTCTCCAGCAGTTCGAGACCATGGGTGGGTCGCAACTGCGCGCCGCCGAGGCTCTCCGCGGCGAAGATATGCGACATGCGCAACGGCTTCAGCAGCTCGAACGTGGCCGAAGTCAGTTCGCCGCTCTCCTCGTCGGCGATGGCGTTGGCTTCCAGGGCCGGCCCGATCTCCGCGATCTTCGTCAGCAGGTCGCGATAGTCGGTGGTCGTCCCCCACGAGCCATGCTTGATGGGTTTGTTCATTGTCTTCTCCTCCTTTTTCAAATGCGGTCAGCCGGCGAGGAAGTCGCCGATCTTCCTGAGCGTTTCGGATTTTTCCTGCATGACGAAATGACCGGCATCCTCGACCAGGATCAGCCGTGCATCGGGCAGCGCCTCGACGAAGAGCGGCGCCTGGCTCGCCGGCAGCAGACGGTCCTTGGTGCCCCAGACGACCAGCGTCGGGTTGGTGATGCGCGCCAGGAAGCGCCGCAGGTTCGGATGGCCCATGCCGAATGGCATCAGTAGCCGGCCGAGCGTGTCGCCTTCGCGGACGCGGTCGGCGCCGAAGGCCTCGGCAAAGGCGGGGTCTGAGCCGTCCGGGAAATAGCGCAGCGCCACCGAGACGTCATGCGCCAGATAGGCCGGCAGCTCCTGCGGCGCGACCGCGCCCAGATCGGTGGCCGGATGCGCGGGGTCGTTGAGCCCTGCCGGCGCGATCAGCACCACCTTGTCGAAACGCTCCCGCGCAAGGCCGGCGAGCTCGGTCGCCATCCAGCCGCCCATGGAAAAGCCGATGAGATGAGGCTTCTCCGGCAGGTTCAGAACATCGAGCAGGTTCAGGTAGTGCAGAACCATGTCGGACATCGCAGCGACATGCGGCGCCGGGCCAGAAAAGCCGAAGCCCGGATGGCTCGGGCAGAGCACGCGGAAGCGGTCGGCGAGGCCCTCCGCGAAGTCGAAGCCTTCAAGCGTCGAGGCGCCGTGCAGGAACAGCACGGGCTTGCCTCTACCGATGGCCTTCACCACCGTTTCCGTGCCGCCGATATCGTATTCGAGGGTTTCGAATTGAACGGCCATTTTCACTCTCCTCAAACAGGTGCGGCCTCAAACAAGGTCCGGCTGGATCAGCACTTTGCATTGCGTGGTGCGGCGGCGAAGGCTCTCGAATATCTGCGGAACTGGCGAGAGGTCGATCCGGTCGGTGACCAGAGCTTGCGGTGCGAAAGGTCCGCCGCGCAGCGCATCGAGGGCGACGCCGAATTCGTTGTGCTGATGGAAGAAGACCGAGAACAGCAGGTTCACTTCCTTGGTCAGCGCAATGAACGGATCCCATTCGTCGCCGCCGATACACAAGCCGACGCCAACCACCGTGCCCTGCAGCCGCACCGCTTCGACCGCCGCGCCGATGAGGCCGCGCTTGCCGACGCATTCGAAGACAATGTCTGGCGCTCCGCCACAGAGATCGGCGAGGTTTTCGGTCAGCTTTTCGCCCGAAAGCGCGAAGCCGGTCGCGCCGAGAGCAAGCGCACGCTCGCGCTGATGGCCGTGGATGTCGGCCACCACGACACGCGACGCCCCCATCCGCCGCGCCCAGAAGGCGACGAGCAGTCCGATCGGCCCAGCGCCCAGGATGGCGACCCGATCCCCCGGCTTCATGCCCGAGCGGACGATGCAATGCAGAGCGACCGACAGTGGCTCGGCCAACGCACCATCCTCGAGCGCCACATCGCCGGGCAGGATATGACACTGGCGTGCGGCCACGGTCGCGTATTGCGCATAGCCGCCGCCGATCAGCTCCATCTCGCGACAGCGCGCCGGATCGCCGCGCTCGCAGGCTTCGCAGTGTCCGCAACCGCGCATCGGCGCGACGGCGACACGGTCACCGATCCGAAGGCCTGTTGCCTCCGATCCGACCGCGACGATGTCCCCAGAGAATTCATGGCCGAGCACGAAGCCTGCCTCGATGCCGAAAGGCACGGGGTCCTCGGTGATATGCAGATCGCTGCCGCAGATGCCGCAGGCGGCGACACGCAAGACGACCTCGCCCGGTGCCGGCGTCGGGTCCGGCACCGTGCCGATCCGCAGCGGGACGCCGACCCTATCGAAGATGGCGGCTTTCATGAATCCTCCTCGTCAGCGGTTCGGGTCGACGAGCTTGCGTCGGATCGGGAACCATGGTGCATCCCACCGTTTCGAGATCAGGCCCCAGATGCCCGTCCGGGCGTAGAGCGCGACCAGAAGCGTCATCAGGCCGAGGACAACGAAATAAGTCGCGCCGTATTCGCCGAACCAGCGGTCCGCGATGAAGAAAATCAGGGATCCGATCAGAACGCCCTCGATGGAGCCGATTCCGCCGACCATGACGATGAAGATCGCGACGTTGGCCCACATCGGATCGAAGGCCGAACCCGGGGTGATGCGGAGCTGCGCCATGAAATAGATCGCCCCGGCAAGACCGCAGCCGACCGCCGACGCGACGTAGATCAGGAAGCGCAGCTTGACGACATTCACGCCCTGGCTTGCGGCCGCGACCGGATTGTCGCGCATGGCGATCAGCGCAAGGCCGAAGCGCGAGCGAAGCAGCCAGTAGCTGCCGCCCAGCGTGACGAGCAGCATCCCCGCGCAGAGCAGCGACATGGCGACATTCCGCTCGAAGGCCGAATAGTCCTTCATCACGCGAAGCGACATGCCCGCGCCGGAATTGACGAGCGGCAGGTTCGAGGCGGTCAGCCGGAAGACCTCGGCCACCACCCATGTGCCGATCGAAAAATAGGGGCCATCCAGGCGATGCAGCAGCAGGTAGATCGGCACGGCCAGCGCGGCCGGCACCAGCAGCGAAAGGAAGACCGCCACAAACGGATTGATGCCGTAAGTCTGGGCCAACACGAAGAGCGCATAGCCGGCCGCTCCCATGAAGGCATGCTGACCCACCGAGACGAGGCCGGCATAGCCGGCGAGCAGGTTCCACATCTGAGCGACGGCGATGTAGCAGCACAGCACCAGAATCGACCGGATCGTGCCGGTCGAGGCCCACCATGGCATGGCGGCGACACCGATCAGCGCCAGCACAGCCAGCGTCATCGCGATGCGACCGGACCGGGTCTGGCGCTGGACCAGGACCTCAGGCACCTCGGTTGCCACATAGGGGATCGCACTCATGACAATGCCTTTCCGAACAGGCCCTGCGGGCGGGTCGCCAGCACGATCAGGAAGACGATATGTCCGGCGAGCACGCCGAAGCCCGGATCGATGCGGAAGCCGATGGCCTGCGAGATGCCGAGGACCATCGAGCCGGCGAAGGCGCCCCATACCGTCCCCATGCCGCCGATGATCACCGCTTCGAAGGCGTAGATCAGCTGGGCAGGTCCGTCGGCCGGCGCGACGGTCGACCGCAACGCCTGGAAGACGGCTGCAAAGCCGAGGATGCCGACCGCTGCCGCTGTCGCCATAGCATAGACGGCGCGCGGATTGATGCCGGTCATCGCCGCTGCCTCGACATCGGCCGACGCGGCGCGGAGCGCCCGGCCAAAGCGCGTGCGCTTCAGCGTCAGGTCGAGGCCTCCTGTCAACCCCGTGGCGACGGCCAGCACGATCAGCGGCAGGAGGCCGACATAGATACCGCCGATCTCGATGGATTGACTCTCTATTCCATGGCCGGGCAACGATCGGCTGTTCGCGGACCATATCTGCAGCATCAGGTTCTGCAGCGCGATCGAAAGTCCGAAGGTGGCGATCAGCGAGGGCAGCGGATCGCTGCCCACCACGCGGTTCAGCACGGCCTTCTGCAGCACCCAGCCCATCAGCACCGCGAGCGGCACCAGTAAGATCAGCACAGGCAGCGGTCCCAGACCCCAGGCCGTGGCTATCGAAATGCCTATCAGCGACAAAAGGATCACCAGATCGCCATGGCTGATGTTGACGATCCGCATGACGCCGAACATCAGCGCCATGCCGAGCGCATACTGGGCATACATGCCGCCCAGCAGGACTCCCTGCACCAAGGCGTCAAACCACTCCATGGCCTGCTCCAAAATAGGCTTTGCCGATCTGCTCACGCGTGATCTCGGCGGACCTGCCGGTCAGGGTCACGCGCCCCTCCAGCATGCAGTAGAGGCGGTCCGTAGCGGTTCGGGCGAGGCCGACATCCTGCTCGACCACGATCATCGCCGTTCCGGTGGCGCGGATTTCGGGCAAGGCGGCATAGATCTCGCGGATCACCTTCGGCGCAAGACCAAGGCTGATCTCGTCGCAGAGCAGCACGCGCGGCTGGCAGAGCAGCGCGCGGCCGATCGCCACCATCTGTTGCTGTCCGCCCGAGAGGCTCTGGACCTGCGTGCGGGCCTTCTCCTTTAGGATCGGGAACAGCAGGTGCAACCGCGGCAACGTCCATCCGCCCTTAGCGCCCATGCGCGCGGCCTGGTCGATGGCGACGCGCAGATTGTCCTCGACCGACATGCCGGTGAAGAGCCGACGGCCCTCCGGCACGATGGCGACACCCTTCTGGACCATGCGGTCGGTGGTGGTGCCGCCAACGGCCTCGCCGTGCAGCAGCACCATCTCGCGCGCAACCGGGAGCAAGCCCATGATCGAACGCAGGAGTGTGGATTTTCCTGCCCCGTTAGCGCCGATCAAGGCCACGGCCTCACCCTGGTGCAGCTCGATGTCGACGCCGTAGAGCGCCTGGAAATCGCCATAGCGGGCCAACAGGCCGTGGGTGGAAAGAACGGCCGTCATGCCTCGATCCCCATGTAGACGCGCTGGACCTCGGGCAGCGCAATCACTTCGGCTGGCACGCCTTCGGCGATCTTCTCGCCGAAGTTCAGCACCAACAGCCGGTCGGCCACCGCCAGCAGCGCGTGCAGCACATGCTCGATCCACACAATGGTGATGCCGCGGTCGCGTATGCGGCGCACCAGCGCCACCAGCGCCTTCGATTCATCGTCGGTCAGCCCGCCCGCGATCTCGTCCAACAGCAGCAGCTTCGGATCCGACGCCAGCGCGCGCGCCAGCTCCAGCCGCTTGCGATCGAGCAGAGTGAGCGCGCCGGCCGAGACATTGGCCTTGTCGGAGAGCTCGCAATCGCGCAGGACCTGGGCGCAGAAAGCATAGCTCTGCTTCTCGGACCGGCCGCCGCCGAAAGCGGCGGCGACCAGCAGGTTTTCGAAGGTGGTCATGCCGGAATAGGGACGCGGGATCTGATAGGTCCGCCCGATCCCCATCTGGCAGCGCCGGAAGGGCGGCTCGCCGCGAAGCGCGGTGTCGCCGAGCTGGATCTCGCCGCCGGACGTCTTCAAATCGCCGCTGATCATGTTGAACAGCGTCGTTTTGCCCGCCCCATTCGGGCCGAGGATGCCCAGCACCTCGCCCCGATGCACGTCGAAGCTCACCTCATGCAGGACGCGGACAGCGCCGAAGGACTTCGACACGCCGTGCGCTTTCAGCAGGATTTCCCTACCCATAACTCTGCCCGCGTTCCCGCTCATGTCACCAGGCGATCGGCTGGATAGCCTGCTGCGGCGCGAAGAGCTGATTGACAGTGTTGTCGACGATCTTCAGGTCATAAGGCCATTTCTCGCCCTTCACCCACTGGCCGCCGAAGATCGGCGTCTTGCAGATGTTCTTGTGGGGTGAGCCGTCGAACTTGATATGACCGACCAGCGTCTGCAGATCGGTAGCGACCAGAGCGTCACGATTGGCCGCACGGTCGAGCGGATTGGAAGAGCGCTTCAGTATGTCGAGGGCGACCTCGAGCAAGGCATGCGAATAGCCCAGCGGCTGCGTCCACTGGCGCTTCGTATCGGCTTCCCATTGGCTGGCGATGTCGCTGCTGACCTGGCCGGTCAGCGACGACTTGAACGGGAAGGCCGGGGTCCACCAGACCTCCGAGGACATGCCGTTGCCTAGAGGACCCATGGCCTCGACGCCACCCGGGAACAAGAGCGCCGCCGCCACCGTGACCGCCTTCGGCTTGAAGCCCTGCTGGTTGCACTGGGTGACGAAGGTCTTCAGATCGTCGGGATAGGTAATGCCGCCGATGATCTCGCAGCCCTGCTTCTTGAACTCGGCTATCTGTGCGGAAAAATCATTGGTGCGGGGCTGGAAATAGCCGGGCACCACGACCTCGTAGCCGGCCTTGCGGGTCGGCGCTGGCAAGCCATATTCGTCGTTGCCCCAGGTCTCGCCGTCGATGTTCTGGGGGAACAGCATCCCGACCTTCTTGTTGGTCTCCAGATGGTTCCAGAGCCCGACGAAGGTGTTCAACGCCTCGTCGAGGCCCCAGAAGAAATGATAGGTCCAGTCGAAGGTCTGCTTGCCGCCGCCGCGCGGCATGATCACCGCTTGCCAGGGAGCGCCCGAGGAAATGCAGGGCGTTTCATAAAGCTCGGCCTGCTCGGCCGCGGGCAGGATCGTGTCGGTGGTCGAGGCCGGCACGAGCAGATGCACCTCGTCGTTCAGGATCAGATTGCCGGCGATTTCCGATGCCTTGTTCGGATTGGACTGGCTGTCGCGGTCAAGAATCTCGATTTCGTAGGTATTGCCGTCGGCGCATTGCAGTTGGCCGCCGAGCAGGGCGCGGATCTTCTGCAAGGTGTAGCCATCCGTTTCACCAAACAGGGCGAGCGGTCCGGTCGTCGGGCTGAGATAGCCGAGCTTGATCTTTCCCGCCGTCGCGGCGCGCACATAGGCCGGCATGCCAAGCGTGCTGGCGGCAAGGCCGGCTCCAATCCCCTTCAGGACGCTTCGGCGGCTGGGCCGCAAGCCCGATTTCACCAGTCTGTTGTAGTAGCTCATCGTCGGTTCCTCCCTGGGTTAAGTTTCTCCGGCCCACGGGACCGGTCTCAGTTCAAAGCGGCTTCAGGTCATCCTCAGCAGTGAGCCGCCATCGATTACGATCAGCGAGCCCGTGACGTAAGACGCGGCCGGCGACGCCAGATAAAGCGCCAGGCCCTTGATCTCTTCCGGGTCGCCGATCCGACCGAGCAGCGACTGGGCCTCGAAGGCCTTGCGGTCCGCCGGATTGCGCAGCCGGCCGCCGGCGATGTTGGTGATGAACGGTCCGGGCAGGATGGCATTGATGCGGATGTTGTAGGCGCCAAGCTCCATCGCCATGTGGCGAACGAGATGGTTCACCGCGGCCTTGGCGGGCATGTAGGGCGTGCCCACGATGCTCTCGTTGATCAGCGATGCAATGGACGACGTGACGATGATCTGGCCGCCGCCATTCGGCTTCATGTGCCGGACGGCATGCTTGATCGTGGTGTAGACCGAGGTCAGGTTGATCTCCATCACCTTGTCCCAGTGCTCGTCGGGCAGGTTCTCGATGGCGCCCTCGGGGTTCCTTTCGCCCGTCGGGGTGTTGAAGCCCGGCCCGGCATCGATCCCGGCATTGGCGAACACGACATCGATCGAGCCCGCCTTCCCGGCGACCTTGTCGAAGGCTGCGGCCATGGCCGCGCGGTCGCCGACATTGACAACCTGGCCCCAGACATCGCCACCCACCGCCCTGATCGCGGCCACGGTCGTGTCAAGCCCGGCAGGGTTCAGGTCGAAGATACAGACCTTCGCCCCGTGCTCGGCCATGATCTCGGCATAGGCCTGCCCGATGCCGCTGGCGCCCCCGGTGACGATCACCGACTTGCCTCTGACATCGAACATCTTTTCAAGTGCGGCCATCAGTTTCCTCCCTTGTGCGACAGCACGAAATCGAACTCCACGTCGTAGAACGGGGCCGCAACCTCGACCCTGGCGGCAGCTTCGGCGTCCTCGATCTTGCGGAATTCGGCGAGCAGGCTCTTCTTCACGCCGAAGACGGCATCTGAATCGATGTACGGGTCGTCCGGGTCGAAGATGTGCGTGGTCAGCGCTTCGAAGCCCTCGGCCTCGACGATGTAGTGGAGATGCGCCGGACGATTGGGGTGACGCCCCAGGGCGCCCAGCAGCTTGCCGACCGGGCCATCATCCGGGATCGGGTAGTATTTGGGCTTCACGCCGCGGAACCAGTAGCGCCCGTCCGCGCCGGTGCGGAAGACGCCGCGCAGGTTGAAGTCGGGTTGGATGCCCTTCTGCTGCACGTCGTAGAAGCCCTCGTCATTGGCCTGCCAGACGTCGATCTTGGCGCCTGCGATCGGCTTGCCCTCGGTATCGAGGATGCGGCCATGCACGAACATGGGCTCGCCCTTCTGGTCGAGGCAGATGTTCGAGCCCATCGGCAGTTCGGGCGCATCGGCGACGTGGAAGGGTCCCAGCACCGTCGATTCCGAGGCGCCCGACGGCTTGCGGTTGTTGATCGCATCGACCAGCATCGAGACACCGAGAACATCCGACAGCAGGATGTATTCCTGCCGCCACTCGTTGCAGATCTGGCCTGTCCGCGTCAGGAACATGATCGCGCCGAACCATTCCTCCTGTGTCGGCTCGATCTCCT
The DNA here is from genome assembly GCF_003998335.1 of Mesorhizobium sp. M7A.F.Ca.CA.002.05.1.1. Lineage (NCBI taxonomy): Bacteria > Pseudomonadati > Pseudomonadota > Alphaproteobacteria > Hyphomicrobiales > Phyllobacteriaceae > Mesorhizobium > Mesorhizobium sp. M7A.F.Ca.CA.002.05.1.1. Next base: position 11,642 of record NZ_RZQI01000001.1, read on the forward strand.
TCACCGCCTCGTGCAGCTTGCGGGTGATGACCTCCATCACCTCTTTGAGTCGCTCGTCCTTGGCGTTCCTGTTCCGCGCCACCACGACCTCGGCCGAGTTCGCTTCGGTGAAATAGCCGGATTCGTGTTCGTCGATCATGCGATCCTCCTCAGCGCGCCAGAACGGATTTGAAGACCCGGCGCAGTTCGGCCGCCGGATCGGCCGCCAGCGTTTCGGAACGCCAGGCAACATGATGGTCGGGACGAACGATCAGGCAGCCGTTGTCGCGGATCTCCCGCGCGCCGGCCCAGTCGCCGGTATGATCCTCGATCGCGCGACGCGGGCCGATCACATGGCTGCGGATCGGCAGACCGAGTTCCGCGCCCACCGTCTCCGCCGCTGCGACCCACGCCTCGCCGCCAATGCCGGTCAACAGCGTGAACTCGCCATGCCCGCAAAGATCGAGCGTCGAGACTTTCCTGCCGGAGCGCTCGAAGACCCAGACATGCGGCAAGCGCGCACCGGGCCACGTTGTCGGCGCATAATGCAGCTCGCGATCCTTCTCGAAAGGCGGCTCGCGCTGGCCGTCGGTCACCACCGCGCCGGAGGCATAGCGCTGGTTCATCTCGACGCCATGGGCGTCGAACTCGTACTTCTTGAAGGCGATGGCCTTGCGGAGCGCCTCGCGCTGCGCTTCGGCGACGGGCGTCGCATCGGCGCGAGCCTCCATGTTCCTGTGGATCTTGTCGTGATCCACGCCGCCGTCCATGCCGAGCGCCTCGAAGATCGGTCCGAATTCGGCGATGGACTGGTTCGCCCGTGTCACGATCTGGCGCGCGATCGGTGCGCGCTCGGCCGAGAAGCTGTCCAGAAGCCCGACCCCCGCCTGCCCCTTGACGACCTTGGCAAGCTTCCAGGCGAGGTTGAACCCGTCCTGGATCGATGTGTTCGAGCCGAGCCCGTTCGAGGGCGGATGCCGGTGCGCGGCATCGCCCATGATGAACACCCGCCCCTTCTGCATGTGCGTGGCGAAGCAGTTGTTCACGGTCCAGGTGTTGGCGCCCAGGAGCTCGATCTCGAGCGCGGGATCTCCGACCAGTTGACGCGCGACGCTGGTGGCCAGTTCCGGCGTCACTTCAGGCGGCGGCTGGTTGATGTCGTAGCCCCAGACGATCAGCCATTCGTCCCACGGCCGCACCATGCGCACGAGACCCATGCCGATGCCGCCGACGTCGGCGCCGGGCTGCATGACCCAGTAGAGGACGCTCGGCCGGTGGGCGACATATTTCGAGAGATCAGCCCTGAACAGGATGTTCATCGAGCCGCCAACGCCCATCTTGCCCTCGAGCGGCAGGCCCAGATGCTCGGCCACCAGCGAGTTGCCGCCGTCGGCGCCGACGAGGAACTTCGACCGCACGGTGAAATCCTTGCCCGACAGCCGATCGTGGCAGGTCGTGGTCACGCCGTCCGCATCCTGGACATGGCTGACATATTCCGTGCTCATGCGGGCCTGCGTGCCGCGGGCGCAGGCCGACTTGAACAGGATCGGCTCCATGAAGGTCTGCGGCAGATCGTTCATGAAGCAGGGAGACGACAGGAGATGTTCGGCCTTGGAGAGCGGATGGACGCCCCAGCTCTTCATGCGGCCGATCTCCTCGCCGGCCAGGCTTTCGCAGAACACGTTCTCGCCCATCAGCTCCTGCGGGGAGGCGTGCATCATGGCCTCGGCCTCTACCTCCGGCCCAAGGTCGCGCAGCACTTCCATCGTGCGCTGGTTGGTGATGTGGGCACGCGGCGTGTTCGACAACCAGCGATAGCGATTGACGATCATGTTGGCGACGCCGTAGCTGGACAGCAGCGCGGCGGTGGCCGAGCCGGCCGGGCCAGTGCCGACGATCAGCACGTCGGTTTCGATATCCGCCATCAAATTCCTCCCTCGATCTTCGGACCGGTCAGCCTGCGGCGAACCGGAAACAGGTGCAGGCCCTTGCGGGACGCGATCAGGCCCCACAGCCCCTTTGGTGCAAAAAGCATTACGACGACGGCGATGAGGCCGAGCGTCATCAAGTACCAGCTGCCGTAGTCGGCCAACGCCGAGCGCAGCGCAAAGAAGACCAGCACACCGAGGATCGGCCCCTCGATGGTGCCGATGCCGCCGATGACGACTATGAAGATGACGTTGGCGGTCCAGTCGGTGACGGCAAAGGCCGCTCCCGGCGAGATGCGGGCCGTCTGCAGAAAGATCAGCGCGCCGATCAGCCCGGTGGCGGCCGCGGCGATCAGAAAGACCGCCCATCTGAGCCGGCCGGTATCGACGCCGACCGATTGCGCCGCGTCGACATTGTCGCGCACCGCCGCCAGCGCCAGCCCGAGGCGATTGCGCAGCAGCCAATAGATGCCGCCGGTCACCGCCACGACCAGCGCCAAGGCCAGCCAGTAGGCCAGGACGTCGCGTGCCGCGGCCTCGCGGACGCCGAACAGCGCCCTGATCGCATCGGTGCCCAGGATGCTGCTCGTCGCCTCGCGCGGCAGCGAAGTGCCGGTGCCGCCGCCGAGCGCCTTCCACTGCGCGACCAGCAGGCGCGTCACTTCAGCGATTACCCAGGTGCCGATGGCGAAATAGGCGCCCTGCAAACGGAATGCGAAGAAGGCCGTCGGAACCGCCAGCACCAGCGCCGCAAGCCCCCCCAGTGGGATCGCCAGGACCGGATTCCAGCCAAGCAGGATCACGCCGGCGAACATCGCGTAGGCGCCGATGCCGACGAAGGCCTGCTGACCCACCGAGACCAGGCCGCCATAGCCCGCCAGAAGGTTCCATATCTGCGCCAGCGTCAGCATGGTGAGGATGAAGAACAGATCCTGTATGACGCCCCGCGAGGCCACGGCAGGCAGCGCGAGCGCGGCGACGATGACGATCGGCACCGTGATCGCGGTTACGGTTCCGGCGCGGGTGCGGGTTGTCAGTCGATACATGCCGCCCCTCAATCCACTGCGCGCGGAAAAAGCCCGCGCGGTTTGAGCAGCATCACGGCCAGGAAGGCGATGTGGCCGGCCAGGATCTGCCATTCCGGATTGAGCGCGGCACCAAACGTCTGCGCCACGCCGATGATGATCCCGCCCGCGAGCGTTCCCCATAGGCTGCCGAGGCCGCCGATGATCACCGCCTCGAAGGCATAGATCAGCCGCGCCGGCCCGATCGAAGGATCGAAGTTTGCCCGCATGCCGAGATAGAGGGCCGCCAGCGTCACCACGACCATGGCGATCCCGGTGGCGATCGCGAAAATCCGCTTCGGTTCTATCCCCATCAGCCCCGCCGTCACGGCGTCGTCCGAGGTGGCGCGGAAGGCACGGCCGAGCGCGGTGTGGTAAAAGAGCCCGTTCAGGGCAATGATCATCACGATCGCCGAGGCAAAGGTCATCAGCGGCATGATCCCCACCGTGACCAGCCCGAGATCGAGCGATGCCCCTTCCAACGCGCCCACCGGAATACGGCGGCTGTCGGCGGAGAAGGCCTCGAGCAGGCCGTTCTGCAGGGCGACCGACAGGCCGAAGGTGACCAAAAGCGGCGGCAGGATGTCCTTGCCCAGCACGCGGTTCAGCACGGCGGCCTGCAGCAGCCAGCCGAGCGCGAACATCGCCGGCATGGCGACCAGGGCAGCGATCCAGGGCGACAGGCCGAGCAGCGTGACGCCCATCAAAACCAGATAGGCGGCAAGGATGATGAGGTCGCCATGGGCGAGATTCACCAGCCGCATGATGCCGAAGACGAGGCTCAATCCCGCTGCAAATAGGGCATAGAGCCCGCCCAGCAGAATCCCCTGCACGAGGGTGTCCAGCCAGATCATCGCCGCGCCACCTCGATCAGGCCACAAGAGCGCTGCGCGAGCAGATGACGGAGCCTCGGTTTCCGGATCATGCCGCCACTCCGAAATAGGCAGAATGGATGTCTTCGCGCTTGACCTCGGCCGCCCTGGCGGCCAGCGTGACGCGGCCCTCCATCATGCAGTAGACACGGTCGGCGACCGCCAGCGCCTTGCCGATATCCTGCTCCACCAGCACGATCGCGGCGCCGCCTTCGCGGATCCTGGGAAGGGCTGCGTAGATGTCGCGGATGACGACGGGCGCGAGGCCGAGGCTGATCTCGTCGCAGAGCAGCAATTCGGGGTTCGACATCAGCGCCCGGCCGATCGCCACCATCTGCTGCTGGCCGCCCGAGAGCGCTGTGCCGGGGCTCTTGCGCCGCTCGCGCAGGATCGGAAAAAGATCATAGACCGCGTCGAGGTTCCACGGCCCCGGCACCTTGCGCGCCTGCCCGCCGACCAGCAGGTTTTCCTCGACAGTCAGCGAAGGGAACAGTCGGCGCCCCTCCGGCACCATGGCGATACCGCGCTTCATGATCTCGGCCGACGACAGCGCGCCGATCGACTCGCCTCTGTGCAGCACCATACCGGGCTCGTTGCCGATCACGCCCGTGATCGAGCGCATCAGCGTGGATTTTCCGGCGCCATTGGCGCCGATAATCGCCACGCATTCGCCCGCGGCCACGCTGATATCCACACCGAACAGCGCCCGGAACTGGCCGTAATTCGCGGTGAGGCCACGCGTTTCCAGCATCAGACCTCGAGCCCCAGATAGATTTCGCGAACCGCCTTCGAGGCCATGATCTCATCAGGCGCACCGATCCCGATCACACGCCCGAAATCCAGCACGAGAAGCCGCTCTACCACCGAATTCAGGGCGTGCAGCACATGCTCGATCCAGATGATTGTCGTGCCCCTGGCGTGGATCGCCTTGATCGTCGCGACCAGGGCCTTGCATTCGCCCTCCGTCAGACCGCCGGCGATCTCGTCCAGAAGCAGAAGCTCAGGGCCTGTCGCCAGGGCGCGGGCGAGTTCGAGGCGCTTGCGGTCGAGAAGGCTCAGCGAGCCGGCCACGAAATTGGCCTTCCTGAGAAGCTCCGTCTCCTCGAGGATACCAGCGCAATCGTCGACCATCTCGGCCTCGCGTCCGCCGCGGCCGAAAGCGGCAGCGGTCAAGAGATTTTCGAACACGGTCAGCCCCTCGAAAGGCTGCGGAATCTGGAAGCTGCGGCCAACGCCCATGCGCACCCGCTCCATCGCCGGAGCACGGGTCACGTCGCGGCCGAGCAATTCGATGCGCCCCTCATTGGCAAACAGATTGCCGGTGATCAGGTTGAAGAGCGTCGATTTTCCCGCGCCGTTCGGGCCGATAATGCCCAGCGCTTCGCCGCGCGGCACGCTGACGGTCACGGAATCCGCAACCTTCAGGGCGCCGAAGGACTTCGAAACGTTTTCCAGCCTGAGTATCATCACTATCATCCTTGGGTCGCGCCGAACGAGGGCGGCGGTATCAGCCGCCCTCGGCAGCGTCAGGCCAGGGCTTCCATCTTGCCGGCGGTGGGTATCTCGGAGGCGCCGGCGTTTTCGACGATCACCAGATCGAAGCCGCCACCGGCCTTCTTGCGCCACTGCCCGCCAACGAGCGGTGTCTTGCAGACGTTCTTCGCGGCGAAAGGTGGCAATCCCGCACCGCTCCAGGCCACTTTGCCCACCACCGTCGTCATGTCGGTGGCCGCTATCGCCGCCGCGATCGCCTCGGCATTGGTTGGATCCGACACGCGGCCCATGACATTGGCCGCCACCTCGAACAGCGAATGGACAAAACCGATCGGCTGGGTCCAGGGACGGCCGGTCTTGGCGGTGAAATCCGCAGCGAGTTCGGCCGAACTCTCGCCCGTCAGCGACGATTTGAACGGATGCGAGGCCGACCACCAGACCTCGGACGAGAGGTTGTGGCCAGCATCGCCGAGCGTCTCGACCGATTGCGGAAAAAGGATCGCCTTGGCGACCGTCACCGCCTTGGGGTTGAAGCCCTGCTGGCGGGCCTGGTTCCAGAAGGTGGTGAAGTCGGGGGGAATGACCACCCCGGTAACGATCTCGGCATTGGCGGCTTTGAAGGCGTTGACCTGCGCGGTGAAATCGTCCGAAAGGTTCTGATAGCGGCCAGGATCGGCAAGGCTGAAGCCGGCGGCATCGAGGCCGGGCTTCAATCCATTCTTCGGGTCGCCCCAGGCATTGCCGTCGGCATCGTTGGGGAACAGCCCGCCCACCTTGCCGTTGGTGGAAAGCTGTTTCCACATGCCGGTGTAGACGGCGATGATGTCTTCGAGACCCCAGAAATAATGATAGGCGAAGTTGAAAGGCTTCCACGAGGCCGGATCGGCCGGATTGCCCTGCTGGCCGATGAACCAGGGCTGCCACGGCGCCATCGTCGAGATGACCGGCACGCCCTCCGCCTCGCAGGTGGTGGCCACAGGGTTGGTGTTCTCGGGTGTCGAGCCGACGAGCATCAGGTTGATCTCGTCATCGACGATCAAGCTCTTCGCCACCTCGGCCGCGCGATTGGGATTCGACTGGCTGTCCTTGACGATGACCTCGAAGTTCTTGCCCGCCTCGGAAGCGAGGAAGGCCTTGATGTTGTAGGCATCGCTCTCCGCGAAGCCGGCAAGCGGCCCGGTCTGCGGCGAAACATAGCCCAGGCGGATCTTGGCGCCTTGCGCGATGGCCGGCGTCGCCAGGCGCGAACCGGCCAGCGCCAGGCCTGTCGCCGCCGAGGCTTTCAGTAGGCTGCGTCTTGTGATCACTGTAGTTCCTCCCTCTTGTTTTATTCTCAAGCCCCCGGACGGCGTCCCTCCCACGCCACCTGAAGGAGTTCCCTTATCGATCCCGGATCGATTGGCCTCGGATTGGCATAGGCATTCTTGACCGCGATCGCCGCCGCGCGGTCGAGATCGGTCTCCTCGATGCCGATCGCCTTCAAGCTCAGCGGAGAGCCGACCGACTGTGCGAAATCCCAGAGCCCGCCGCCCGCCGAGCCGCCGCCGAATGCCTCGGCGATGGGGCGCAGCAGATCGGGCACTGCCGCTTCGTTGAAGGCGGTCGTGTAGGGCAGCAGGATGGCGTGGGTTTCGGCATGCGGCGTATCGAACGAGCCGCCGAAGACATGCGCCAGCTTGTGATGCAGCGCCATCGAGACATAGCCGAGTGCGGTCGAGCAGCACCACGCCGCATAGAGCGCCTGCGTCCGCGCCGCGCGATCCTGCGGGTCGCCGATCAGCCTTGGAATGCCGTCCTTGAAGGCAATCATGGCATCCCTGCACATCAGCACGATCACCGGGTTGCGATCGGGGGCATAGAAGGCCTCCATCGCATGAGCGATCGCGTTCATCGCCGAGGTCACGGTGAGACCTACCGGCAGACTCAATGTCAGATCGACGTCGTAGATCACCGTCTCGGGGCGGATGTCCGGCGAGCGGCGGGTGGTCTTCTCACCGGCCGCCGTCTCGCCGAGGATGTCAGTCATTTCCGAGCCGGCATAGGTGGTGGGAATGACCACCTGGTCGGCGCCGGTGCGCACGGCAATGGCCTTGCCGAGCCCGGTGGTCGAGCCGCCGCCAAGACTGACGACCGCCGAAGCGCCGCTGCTGCGGAAGGCATCGACGGCCTTTTCCGTGACCTCGACAGGGGTATGCATGACCGCGCCGGCAAAGATCCCGGCCGCGAGGCCACCAAGGCTTGCGGCCAGTCTTTCCGCATCGCCCTTCTGATGCGATGTCGACAGCACCATCACCTTGTCATGGCCGAGCCGCCGGACTTCCTCTTCGACGCGAGCCATGCTGCCGGCACCGAAGACCACCCGTGTCGTCAGGCCAGGAAAGGTGAAGCTGTCCATCATCGCGCCGCCTCCATGCGCGGGCCACGCCCGGCCGCGAGGTCGTCGAGGATCGTGCCCAGCATGGCGATCTCGGCGTCCGAGACCTCATGGCCGCGGCCCGGGAACAGATCGGCCCGCAGGCTCGCGCCAAACCGGCCCAGCGATTGCGCGGCATCGGCAAACGCCGAGACCGGAATCCAGGGATCAGCATCGCCACCGGAAAGATAGATCGGCATTCCGGCCGGCGCCGCCTCGGATCTTTCGTCCGCCGGAACGCCGACACGGCAGCCCGTGAAGGCCGCCAAAGCGTCCGGCGGCGGCAGCCCCGCGCAGAGATACTCGATCGAGAGACACGCCCCTTGCGAGAAGCCCGCGAGAAGAAGCGGCAGTCCGGGCAGTTCGGCCCGCGCCGCGACCATTGCGGCCGCAAGGTGGTCGAGCGCATCCGAAAGCTGCGCGCGGGCGACCGGCGTCAACGGATCGACGGCACGCGCCTCCCACCAGATGCCGTGCGGTGCACGCGGCAGGATGAAGGCCACGGCGGACGCGGAAAGCCGCGACAGCACATGCGACTGCATCTCTTCGGGCGATTGGCCGCGGCCGTGGACGAAGACGCAGATCGCCTTCGCCTCCGGGCCTCTTGGCCCAAGCCGGAGCGGACCGCTGCCTGAACTCACGTGAAATCCGCCTCTTCCAGGCCGGCCTGCAATTCGCTCTCGCGGTCCTTGAACCACGGCGGGAAGACCAGCGTCTTGCCGATCTGGCCCGGAGGCTCATCCTTGGCCCAGCCTTCCGGCGTGGTCCAGGCAATTTCGAACAGCGCGCCTCCGGGCGAGCGGACATAGCAGGACTTGAAGTAGTTGCGGTCCTTCTGCTCCGATATATCGGTGAAGCCGAGGCCCTCTATATGGGCGCGCAGTTTCAGCTGGTTCTCTTCGTCGCCGGTGTTGAGGGCTAGATGGTGGATGGTGCCGCCAGCCAGCGTCCAGGTGCCCTGCGGGCTGTCGCGATCGACAATGACCTCCACGCGCTGCGCGACGCCGGCCGCGTCCGGCACGCGGAACACAAGCCCCTCGTGGTCATCGGCCTCTTTCTCCATCGGCAATGCGATGGTCAGGAAGTCGTCCATGGCGGTGCGGTCCATCACCGCCACCACGGCGCCGTAGATTCCCTTGATGCCGTGGGCCTTGCCGATGCCCTGCGTTTCGTTGGCGATGGGCGCGCGTGGATCCCTGTCGCTTTCCACCAGCTCATGCGGGATGCCGCAGGGATGTGCGAAAGCCGCACGGTCGGCGCCAAAACGAGTGATCTTGATGGCCTCGATGCCGCGCGCGTTCAACCGGTCGACCCAGAAATCCACGGCCCCCTTGGGGATCGACTGCATGATGGTACGCGACTGGTTGGATCCGCGGCGGCCATAGACGCCTGGCTTGCGGAACGGGAAGGTGGTGATGATCGTCGAGGCATCGCCGTTGGGCGAGCCGTAATAGAGGTGATAGACCGGGATGACGCCGTCGAACAAGACGGTGCGCTTGACCGAATGCAGGCCCAGTGCCTTGGTATAGAAATCAAAATCTTCCTGAGCGCTGTCCGTCGAGAGCGTCAAATGGTGGTAGCCGCTGACACGTGCCATCGGTCATCTCCTCCCAGAGGTTTCGGTTTCGCCCCGCCGCTGCGGACAGAGCACGAGGTTGAGGTCGAGCGCGTGCTTCCGTTTTCCTCCGTTGGGCGGCAGCGCGCGGAACTCGGCCATGAGTTCGGGCTTGACCCCGAAGATCGCATCCCGGCCGATCGCGGGGTCCGACCGGTCGAAGATGTGGGTCGTCAGCGTTTCGAAGCCCTCCGCCGAGACGCGAAAATGGATGTGGGCCGGCCGCTCGAGGCCAAGGCCAAGCGCCGACATCAATTGGCCGACTGGGCCGTCCGACGGCAGCGTGTAGCCCTTCGGCTTCACCGTCGTGAAGCGGAACCGCCCCTGCGGATCGGTACGGAAGCGCCCGCGCAGATTGAATTCAGGCTGCTTATCAGGTTCCTGGTTCTCGTAGAGACCCTCGGCATTGGCCTGCCATATCTCGACCATCGTATCGCCGATCCCCGCGCCGTCGAGCGCGACGATCCGGCCGGCAACTTCCAGCGGCTCACCCTTGTGATCGCGCGAGATGTTCGCGCCGAGCGGCATCTCCGGCACGTCGGCCCGGTAGAAGGGGCCGGCCAGGGTGTTTGGGGTCGCCCCAACAGGGCGCGGGCTGTTCTGATCCTCGATCAGCGAAGACACGCCCAGGACGTCGGCGAACAGCACCCATTCCTGGCGCCGCGCATCGGCGTAGTGGCCAACCTCGGTCAGAAAATCGATCGCCTGCCGGAATTCCTCGCCGGAGGGGCGCAACTCGACGATCAGCGCGTGCAAACCGTCGACGGCTGCCTGTGCCGCCGCCGCCAGGCGGGACTGGCCCATTGCCGTCAGGCGCCGTGAGAATTCCTCGGCCTGCGTCGAGATCGCCTTGGGGAATTCATCTCGCTTCGGGTCGTGCTGGCCGTGCATTCCGCCGGGGCCTCCCTTCCCCTTGCCAAGCGGGATAGCACGGCCCGACGCGATGCTTGATGAGATGTGGCGTCCCTTGTATAGCGTTTTGCTATGAAGCTGAACGAGCGCCACCTCATGCAGCTCGCTGCGGTGCTGGATGCAGGCGGCGTGTCGGAAGGAGCCGCTATGCTGGGCCTGACCCAGCCGGCAGTCAGTCGATCGCTGGCCATGCTGGAGGCACGGGTGGGCGAGCCGCTTTTCCTCAAGGGTCGCCGGCCCCTGCAGGCGACACCGCTCGGCTTCCAGCTGGCGGCGCAGGGCCGCACGATGATCACCGCGTCGCGCAAGGCGTCGGATGCGGTGCAGGGCTTCATGAAAGGCACCAAGGGCGTCGTCCGTGTCGGCGGCGTGCCTTTCTTCATGGATGCGATGATCAGCCGGATGATCGGAGAATTCCAGAAGCTCGAGCCCGAGGTCACCGTCCAGCAAAGCTACATGAACCTGCCCGAGATGGTCGCGGCGCTGGAGAGCAACCACATCGATCTCGGGATCGTGCCGATCGGCGTGCTAGACCTGGGACCCGGCTTCGAATTCACGGAAATCCTGCCCGGACGCAACGTCGTGGCTTGCCGGCCCGACCATCCCCTGCTGCGAAATCGCCGCCTCAGGGCGCATGACCTGACCAGCTTTCCCTGGGTTGCCCCCCTACCCGGCTCTCCGCTGATGTCGGACCTGCAGATGATCCTGATGAGCATCGGCATGTCGGACCTCAACGTCCGCTATTCGGGAGGCTCGCTGATGAGCGTGATCAACTTCCTTGCCGAAACCGATGCGCTGGCGGTGCTGCCATTCTCCGTGGTCTTCGCGCAGCGCAAGGAAAACCGGGTGACGGTGCTACCCTATGAAATTCCGCAGCCCAGCCGCTCGCTTGGAATCCTGCGCCGGGTCAGCGGGCCACGCTCGCCCGCGGCAGAGCGCTTCGCCGGCCACGTCACGACCGCCTTCGAGAATCTGAAGCACATCATCAAACGGCACGAGAATGCCGTCGTCTGGGGGCGGTAATCCGGCCTCGCTATTCGAATGATGCGGTGGCGTCACATAACGCGCATGTTTCCTCCAGCCGGAGGCGCTTCATCCCCGCGTCGCCGGTTAGGCTCGACGGCCGCCCGCCCCCAAAAGCCGTCGGGCCGCCAGAAATCCCGATATCCTATTGGCTCTCCCTCCTCCACCTCGCCATCACTGCGTAAACGCCTTGGACATCTGGTCCACAAAGGGTTTCAACAGATAGGACCAGACATTGCGTTCATCGGTGCGGATATGAACCTCGGCGGGCATACCTGGCCTCAGCACCTTCGCTTCGGTCAGGCAGTTCGATTTGCTTTCAACCTTGATACGCGCCGAGAAATAGGAAAGCTGACGTTGCGGATCTTTAATCAGATCTGCCGAGATGTGTTTCACTGACCCTTGGCAGACCGGAGTGGTTCCCACGTCGAACGCCGGAAAACGGATCGATACCGGCTGCCCCGGGCGGACGTCGTCGACCCGCGACGGCGGGATCAGCGCGTCCACCACAAGATCATCGGCATCAGGTACGATGGTCATGAGCATCTCGCCAGGCGCGATAACGCCGCCGACGGTATGGACAGCCGATTCCTGTATCGTTCCGGACTGCGGCGCGCGGATCGTTGTCTTGGTCAATTCATCCTGGGCCACAATCCTCCGTTCGTTGAGTTCGGTCTGCTTAGCTTCCGTCTCGCGGAGTTCGGTCGTCACGTCAGTGCGCCTTTGGTCATCCAGTTGCAGCATCTGCAACCCCGTTTCGCTGATGCGCGCCTGCGCTTCAGCTACTGCTGCAGCGAGGCGCCCCGATTCTCCCCTGGCCCGGGTGGCATCCAGCTTGATGTTGCTTAGCCTCTCCTTGGAGACGAGTTTTTTGGCGTAGAGGGAATCAACGTCCGCGAAATCCTTGTTCAGCAGAGCAACCGATTCATCCACCGCGCTCTGTTGCGCCTTAAGGCCGTCGATCTGACGTTCAAGTTGCTGGGATTGGCTTCTCAACTGTGCCTTCTGTCCAGCCAAAGCCGAAGCGCGCGTTTCAAAGAGAGCGCGCTCGCCATTGACGAGCGCAGCCAGCTCCGGCTGGTTCATTCGCGCCTTCAGGCCGGCCGGCAGCTGCATTTCCGCCAGGCCCGTGCGCTCGGCCTCCAACCGGGCGAGGCGGACGGTCGCGCGATCGAGATCCTCACTGATGATTTGCAGGTTCGCACGAGGCAGCGTGTCATCCAGTCTGACCAGCACGTCGCCGGCTCGTACATGATCTCCGTCCTGCGCGAAGATCCCGCCCACTGTGCCTCCGGTTTGATGCTGGACCTTCTTGACGTTGGTTTCCACCACCACGGTGGCTGGTGCAACCACAGCGCCGGCGATGTTGGTCAACCCCAGCCACAGACCACCGCCAAGAACCAGCAGACCGGTAATCGCCAAGCCGAATATCAGGTTGGCCCGTATACCGTCCGACAGATCTGGCGCGCTCACGGCAGGCGGTTTGCTGCCACGAAGGGTCCGAGCATACGACGAGAAGGTGACGAATGTTTCGAGCAGAGCCTCATGCATGCCCGGCAACCCCCGGTATCGGCGCCAAAGAAGATGGCCGAGGTGGAACAGGCGGTGACGGTCGGAGCACGTTCGCCAAGACCTCTTCGCGCGAGCCAAAGGCATGAACCGTCCCATTCGACATAACCAGTACCTGATCGATGTTGGCGAGAGCTGAGGGACGATGCGCAACGACAATGACGATGCCTCCGCGCTGACGCACTGCCCGTATGGCGCCGGCCAGGGCAGCGTCCCCGTCCACGTCGAGGTTCGAGTTCGGTTCGTCGAGCACGACAAGAAACGGCTCGCCATAAAGTGCTCGGGCGAGACCCACGAGTTGCCTCTGCCCTGCCGACAGGGCCGCTCCGCCCTCGCCGATGCGGGTCTGAAATCCCTGGGGGAGTTGCATTATCATTTTCTCGACGCCGGCTGCTCTTGCCGCCGCAAGGACGCCTTTTGGATCCGTCTTGCCTCGGAACCTCGAAATGTTGTCTGCTACCGTGCCGTCAAACAACTCCACATCCTGCGGCATGTAGCCGATATGGGCGCCGAGTTGTTCCGAGTTCCATTGATCGAGAGAGGCGCCGTCCAATCTCACCGAGCCATGGAGCGGCTTCCACACCCCGACCAACGAACGCACCAAAGTTGTCTTGCCGGAACCGCTTGGGCCGATTACGGCCATCCCAGCGCCTCTCGACAGATGGAAGCTCACATTGACCACGGTTGGCTTTGGCAAGCCGGGCGGCGCAATGGTCAATTGCTCGACCGCAAACCGCGCCTGCGGCCGAGGCAACTCCATTGGCTCGTCCTGGCGGCCGAATGCCGCCATGACCGCCGCCAGCTCGGAATAGCTGCGCCGGGCCGACAGAAAGCCTCTCCAGTTTGCGATCGCAGCATCGACCGGGGCCAAGGCGCGGCCAAGCAAAATGGAAGATGCGATGATCACCCCAGGTGAAGCCTCGCCGCCGATCACCAGGTAAGCGCCGAGACCGAGAACACAGGACTGCAACGCCATCCGCAGGGCCTTCGACAGCGAACTGGCGCCACCAACGACGTCCGAGAGACGTTCCTGCTGGGCGAGATAGGCTCGGCTGACGTCGCTCCAGCGTCGAGCCAGTCGACCAGAAAGCCCCATTGCGTGAACGACTTCGGCGTTGCGGCGGCCGGAATCGGCAAGCGCCCGCTGCGACAGCAGCTCCTCCGAGGCACGCGCGGCGGGGCCTCGGCTAAACACTTCCGCAATCGCTGTTAAGAGGACCACGGCGATCGCACCGACCGTCGCCAGCAGGCCGAGCGAAGGATGGAGCAAATAAATGATCAGCAGATAAAAGGGGATCCACGGGGCGTCGAAGATGACCGTGGGTCCCGTTCCGGAGAGAAAGCCGCGCAGTCGGTCAAGATCGTGCAAAGGCTGCAGACGGTCCGCATCACGCCCTGCCTTGAGCGGCAGGGACAGGGAGATGGAGAACACCTTTTGCTGCAAATTCCTATAGAGCCGGCTGCCGATGCGGACCAACACGCGAAGCCGCACGAAATCCAGAAGCCCGTATACGGCATACAGGCCCAGCATTCCGATCGTGAACCCCACCAGGGTCGGAACGCTCTGCGACGGCAGAACGCGATCGTAGATCTGCAACATATAGACCGAACCGGTCAGAGCGAGAATGTTTATCACTGCCGAGAACAGCGCCACGCCAAGCAGCCCAGGCATGCAGGCGAGAATAGCGGAACGGAGCTCGGGAGAACCGGCCCCCGATGTTTTCATGACCAGCGGTCGTTCGCGCGACACTGCCGCGCCGTTACTTCCGTAAGTTGTAATGGCTCAAACCTTTCTTAGTGCGCATAGCAGCCGCTATCCGTCGCCCCCCTTATTACGCTCTGCTTACATACGTCGACTTTGAGGAAAATGCAGCCGATTCGTGGCGTGAACCAGCGAAACGCGACGGCCGACGTCTCCCTGTCTGGGGATAACTTCCCGAAAAATGACGATTTTCGCTAAAGGAATTGGTCAGAACGGAGCCAGCAAAAGAGGCGTATGTCCTTGCTCCCAAACACTTTCAAAGGTGCCACGGTCGGCTGAGCAAAATACCTGCTACTGAGCAACAACTTAGATCAATCAAACATTCTATCCCGTTGTGTTTCGTATTTGATTTCATCCTAATGTAGCAATCACCTAAGCAGACGCGGGGCATAAGTCGAATCAACCAAAGGATCATTGGATGACACTCCATTATGCGTCCGGTGGATCAGCCACCGAAGTCGCAACCGCCGGGTTCAACCTGGTCGATGTTCAATATCTCTCGCAGGTCAATGCTTTGCCGGACGGCATGAAAGGCCTCGTCTATCTCAGCGCCCACGACGGCGTCACCTCCTCTTTCATCGAACAAGTTACGCCCTTTCTCAACAATCCCAAGGTGTTCGGGTTCTTCCTGATGGACGAGCCAGATCCCACCGGCAGATGGGGCACATATGCAAGTGCCGAAACCCTGAAGGCGGAGTCGGACTGGATCCATTCCCATTTTCCAGGCGCCAAGACGTTCATCACCATGATGAATATGGGCTCTCCAACAAACCCGGATTTTTCCAACACGTATAATCCGGCAAATACCGGCATCGACTACTATGGGTTGGACCCCTACCCGGTGCGCGATGACGTGAGCACGGTCGACTACAACATGATCGACAGGGCCGTGGCTGCGGCCGTCAAGTCCGGCATCCCGATCGACAAAATCATTCCAGTCTATCAGACTTTTGGCGGTGGCAACTGGACGACCGACACGGGCGGGAAGCATCAGATGCCGACGCCGGAACAGATGCAAACGATGATAGATCATTGGGCAGCACTGGTTCCGTCGCCTGCCTTCGATTATGCCTATGCCTGGGGCTCGCAGAACGGTGACACAGCTCTGGAAAATTCGCCGGAGTTGCAGGCTTTGTTCCAACAGCACAATCTCCAAAGCACCGGTGGCTCGGCCGCCCCCCCAGTAACCGATCCGATCGATACCACGACCCCGCCTCCAACCGACGTCGCCGCCCCTGCTCCGGCCACGCCTCCGACAGACGCCGCCGCTCCAGTTCCGGCCGCGCCGGCCCCGTCGGACAGCGATCATGTCTTCCATGGCACGCGCGGCGCAGACGTTTTTCACGCGACCACGGGCAATGACAAATATCTCGTCAACAATGCCCATGACAAGGTGATGGAAGCGCCAAGCGGGGGGTTCGACAAGGTCGCGGCCTCGGTGAGTTACGCTCTTACGGCGGGCTCACATATCGAGCAGCTCTCCACCGCCAGTTCGGGTGGCAGGGGGTCCATCAACTTGACCGGCAACGAATTCGATCAAGCTATCTATGGGAATGGCGGCGCCAACAAGATCAATGGTGGCGGTGGCGCCGACAAGATGACCGGCTATGGCGGCAATGACACCTATTACGTCGACAATGCTCACGACAAGGTGGTGGAGCAGAAGGGCAGCGGCATCGATAAAGTCCTCGCCTCTGTGAGTTTCGCCCTATCGGCTGGCTCGCACATCGAACAACTCGCGACCAGCAAGGCGTCCAGCAAGGCCGCGATCGACCTGACGGGCAATGAGTTCGCTCAAACCGTCAAAGGCAACGCCGGCGCCAACAAGATCGACGGCGGCGGTGGAGCCGATACTTTGACCGGCGGCCGCGGCAGTGATGTCTTCGTTTTCAGTACCGCTCTTGGCGACGGAAATGTCGACAGGATCACTGATTTCAACAAAGCCCAGGACAAAATCCACCTCGATCATTCCATCTTTGCCGGTCTCGATCAGGGGGGCCTCTCGTCGGACGCTTTCTTTGCCGGCAAAGCCGCGCATGACAGTTCCGATCACATTGTCTACAACAGTTCGACGGGAGCTCTTTCTTTCGACAGCGACGGCGTCGGAGGCGCAAACCAGATCCATTTCGCGAGCCTCTCTCCGCATCTGTCGATTACCGCATCGTCTTTCCTGGTCACCTGAACCAGCCCAGCGAAGAAATGCTCTAAGAAGTCGGCGAGGCCCCTGGCCTCGCCGACAGATGTTCCGGATGAGTGGACCAACAGCTGACGTGCCGGTTCCGTCCTGAAGACCGGCCACGCAGGCCGAGGGCCGACTTGACGGCCCAGCGCAACCACGCGTCAAAGATTTTTTGCCATCAGCGAACCGCGGAGCTCAGGCACCGCGCCGCCGCAATTGGACACTCGAAAACCTTGGACAACCAAGGTGATGCAGACCAGCCACCCGTACCGGCTCAGGCAAGCACCGCGCTCATCCCGCAAGACACGAGTCGCATGAACGCTCCGGCAATCGCGAGGGAATCTCGCCTCGCTGGTCGCTACCCTTCCAAACATCCCTTGTGTCATTCAAACGGACGAGGACAGGCACCTGGTGTCCCCCTAGCGTGCACTCGGGCGGCATGCGCTCAGAGGTGATGAAACCGGGCCATGGCAGCATCGAGAGCCAATCGGCCATGTGCGCTTGGGAGAGGCAGATGAACCCGCACCTGGTCTGCGTGGGAGGCGAGGATCACGCCTTGAGAGTTCCCTTCCTCATCGCGCTGCGAGAGAAAGGCTTTCGCGTTACGGCGGTCTCGAGCGGTTCTCCCGTACCGTTTCTTCGGCATGACATTTCGCATCACAGGTTCTCCTTCGACCGCTTTGCAAGCGGAGGCGGGGAATGGCGCACTCTCCGAACGATGCGCCGCTTGATGCAGGAGCTTCAGCCTGACATCATCCAGAGCTTCGACACCAAGCCAAATCTGTTGACGCCCCTTTCGGTACGGGGAACTGTTCCGGTCATTCGCACCATCAACGGACTGGGGTGGACGTTCTCATCGCTGGAGCCTCGAGCCCTGGCCTTGCGCCCGGTCTATTGCGCACTGCAATGGCTTGCGTCTTCCTGGACGGCAGCGACCGTATTCCAAAATCGCGACGACCAACTGTTCTTCGAGCGCTTTCGGCTGATCGGCCGCGGAAGTTCGCGACTGATACGCAGTTCCGGAATCGATGTCGATGCGTTCGCAACGGTGCGCCATCTCGGGTCCTCAGCAACGAAGATGCGAAAGGACCTCGGCCTTCAGTCCGCCGAAGTGGTGATCTTCGTCGGCCGTTTGACGCGCCAGAAAGGCGTGGCGACCCTTCTCAATGCGATCCCTCGCATCCTGTCCGCAAGGCCCGCGGCGCGGTTTGTGCTCGTCGGCCCACGAGAATCCGAGGGCTCATTCGCAATCGACAAATCGGAGCTCGATCGGCATGCACCTCATGTGCTGGCCTTGGGTCCACGACGCGATGTCGCCGATCTCCTTGGCATGGCCGATGTATTCGCCTTTCCCACTCAGTATCGTGAGGGGGTTCCGCGTGTATTGCTGGAGGCGGGGCTGGCGGGACTGCCCATCGTGGCCTCAAGGATGCCAGGCTGCAGCGACATCGTCGAAGACGGATGGAATGGCTACCTGGTTGCGCCGCATGATGCCGATGCCCTCGCCTCGCGAACGATAGACTTGCTGTCCGACCGCGCGGCGGCCAAGGCGATGGGCGCCCGTTCTGTTGAACTTGTCCGGAGGCAATTTGCCCTGCCACTGGTGGTCGACCAGTACTGCGATCTTTACGACAACACACTCCGCGCGGGGCACATGCGACCGCTCCCTGCCGTTGGGCTTGGAGGCGGCCTCGCAAATCACCGAGGCGGGGCACATCAATGATCCGGGACGCCTTGCTCGCCCTGGGAGTTGCGATGTCTTATGCGACGCAACTGGGTGTTCCGGGATTGCCGCTCGGCTATGGCGAATTGTTCATCGCGATCTGGATCGTTCTGGCGATTGGACGAATACTCGCCGGCGGTCGTCTCCAGGTCACGCCCGCTTTTGTCCAGCTTGCGAGCTTCTGGCTGATCTTGTCGCTGGCTTTGGGAATCGGCACGATCGTCGGCTACCTGACCACCGTCCTTTACCTGACCGGGCTGGTACATGACGTTATGGCCTATGTGTTGCTGGCAAGCTTCACATGCTTGGCGGCCGCGGAGCCCGACGCCGATCGTCACCTTCGCCGCAGTGCGTGGTGGGTGATCGCCATCGCCAACGGGAGCTTCGTAATTCAGCTGGGACTGGCATTTGGGGTAGCCCACCAGTCCGGCGTCGATCCCTGGTTCTGGGACAGGTTCCGTGGCTGGTCCGAGAACCCGAACCAACTTGCGCTCTATTGCGCGCTTTTTGGCCCACTGGCTTTGCATCTTGCTACGACCACCCGCAACCCATGGGCTCGTTTGCTTGCATTCTCATGCCTGCTCCTGACCTTCTATGTCGGCCGGCTGACGAAGAGCGACACCTATCTCTACACCAGCATCCTGAGCTGCCTCATCTTTATCGGATTGCGGCTTCGTGCATGGATAGCAACGAGTGGCCGCGCCAGCATGCCCCGCATGGCGGCAATTCTGCTGTTGGCGGGTTCCTTGCCTCTAGCGCTTGCAATGACGCCGTACGCGCTCACCGAAGAGACCAGCGTCGCCAATTTTGCCAAGAACCTCACCAAAGACGAAGGCGGGGAAGGGACCATCGAAACGTTCGAACTCCGGCTCTATTTGTGGCAGGAGGCCGTGGAAAAAGGATTGAAATCCGGGTCGCTGGGACTGGGTCCTGGTCCTCACCTCGAGCGGCCGCCCGTCGCCGACCGTCAATTTCTGCAGCGACCTTTCGAAGCGCACAATACCGTTCTCGACCTTTACCTGCAGGGCGGATTGCTCGCCGTCATCGCGTTGGTCTGGATCGGGGGAGCCGCCATGTCCTTCGCCTGGCGAGGAGGATTCGACGCCCTGCTGGTGCTTGGTGTCTCGACGATAATCTTCAGCATGCCTCACCTGATCATCCGCCATCCAATCGTGTGGTTTTCGCTGGCTTTCTGCCTCGTTGCCGGAAATCCGACCGCACTTCGGCGGCAGCTTGCTGAACCGAGGGTGTCCTAATGTGTGGGATCGCGGGAATTCTATTGGCTTCCGACGCCGCGGACATAAAGCCGCTCGGAGCGATCGGGCGGATGACTGCATCGCTGCGTCACCGGGGGCCGGACGGCCAAGGGCTCTGGATCGACCGCGAAGCTGGAATCGCACTGGGCCACAGGCGGTTGGCAATTGTCGATCTGTCAGCCGCCGGGCACCAGCCGATGCATTCCGCCAGCGGTCGGTACGTGATCACCTTCAACGGTGAGATATACAATTTTCGCGATTTGCGTTGCGAACTCGAGAGTGCGGGCCAAACCTTTCAAGGCGCCAGCGACACCGAAGTGATGCTGTGCGCAATCGAGCATTGGGGGCTTGAGGCCGCCCTCAATCGCTTTGCCGGGATGTTCGTCTTCGCATTGTGGGATCTCAAGACAAGAACCCTGCATCTGGCCCGCGACAGAATGGGCAAAAAGCCCCTCTATGTCGCATCGATCTGAGATGCGCTGGTTTTCGCCTCTGAGCTGAAGGCGATCAATTGCTTTCCGGGCTTTTCTCCCGACCTTGATCTTGATGCCGCCGCGGCAATGCTTTCGACGGGATGGGTGCCGGACCATCGCTGTATCTGGCGAAGCGTGTTCAAACTGCCGCCTGGTTCTGTCCTTTCCGTCACGGCGGCGACTTTTGCCGAAGACCGCCGCGCGGACCGTCTTTCCCGATGCGTTCACCGCTGGTGGTCGCTGGCTGACGTCGCTGCCGATGGGCGACGGAACCCCGTCATCGGCACGGACGAAGACCTCATTGACGAACTGGACAACCGGCTTCGGCTGGCTGTGCGGGAACGCATGATCGCCGACGTGCCTCTGGGCGGCTTCCTGTCGGGGGGCATCGACAGCTCAGCCGTGATCGCCTTGATGCAGGCCCAATCCTGCAAGCCGGTTCGCAGCTTCACGATCTCGTTCGCAGAGGGCGGCTTTGATGAAGCTCCATATGCAGCGGCCGTTGCCCGTCATCTGGGTACCGACCACTCCGAACTTCACCTCTCGCCAAGCGCCGCACGTGACGTCATTCCCGAGTTGCCCCAGGTCTGGGATGAACCCTTCGCCGATGAATCACAAATACCGACCTTACTCGTTGCCAGGCTCGCTCGTCAGCACGTCACCGTAGCGCTGTCGGGCGACGGTGGTGACGAGTGCTTCGCAGGATACGGGCGCCACTTTATGGCGGAGCGGCTGAAACGGCACCTGCGCCTGCCCCGACAACTGCGCCGAACCTTGGCGGCAGGAGCAGGTTTTTTCGCACGCGCCGGACGTGACGATGTCGTTGGCAAACTGCCGCTCTCTGCGAGCGCGAGGCATTTTATCCGGAGCGACCGAATGGAACGCCTCGCCCGGCTGCTCACGGCATCGAATGAAGACGAATTGTTTCAGCGGCTGGCGCGGCCACAGGCTGAAAACCTGGGATATCAGCGGCCGACCGAACCAACCTACGGCTACGGCGATCCGCCGCTTGACGACCTGCTCTCCCGTCTTCTCTACGATGACATGGCGGGCTACTTGCCTGGCGACATCTTGGTGAAGCTGGACCGTGCCACCATGGCCAACAGCCTTGAGGGTCGGTGTCCTCTCCTTGACCACCGCGTTGTCGAATTCTCCTGGCGGCTGCCATCCAACATGAAAGTTCGTGATGGCGCCGGCAAATGGATCCTTCGCCAATTGCTACGCCGCTATCTCCCGCAGCACCTGATCGAGCGTCCGAAACAAGGCTTCGATGTCCCTATTGCTGGATGGCTGCGGGGTCCGCTGCGCAACTGGGCCACCGATCTTCTCGCCGACATGCGAACCGAAAGCAGTGACGTATTGGACACCGCGAAGATCGACGCCTGCTGGCGCGATCACATTGATGGCCAGAACCGCTCCCGCGAATTGTGGTCCGCGTTGATGTTCCAGGCCTGGCGGAGCAAGGCCAATCGGCAAGCACAGCAAACCGGCCCAACTCATGAACTCGACCTGGCAGGAGTGTAAGATGGTAGGTTCCGCAATCAGCCCGATCCAGCTGCCACGGGTCAATCAACTGCCAGCACCGGTTCTCGAAGGCAGAGTGCACGTGCGGTCATTGCGTGAATATGTCGAGCCGCCCACCGCGTCGCGCCAACTCTTCGTGATTTTGGCAAGGAGAAAATGGTCTATTATTGCTTTCGCTGTGTTGGGCGGCTTGTTGGCGGGGTTGCTGGGAAGCCTTCGACCAGTTCTCTATGAGTCAACAACCCAGCTTATCGTCGACGCCCCCTCGCGCGGTTCACTGCCCGTCGGCGCCCCGTCTTCGCAGGACCTCGTTGATTCAAGCATAGATGACCACATCACGATGCTATCGTCGCAAGATCACCTGCGCCGGGTCATGGCGGCACTACGCAAGACAGGTGCGGCGGAAACCGGACAGGACAATTCCGCTAGCAGGAATTCCCGGCTTGAACCGTCTGCCACCCCTCCCCCAAGGACACGCTCACTTGCCGGCGGTCTACTGGACCGGCTGTGGCCAGGGGCGGACCAGGCAGCCAACAGTCCACAAGCCGAGGATGCCTCCGAGTTGAGAGCTTTGCGGCGAGGCATGCGGGTCGGGCAGGAGCTGCGATCGAGAG
>NZ_RZQI01000201.1:5000-7923 GCF_003998335.1 Mesorhizobium sp. M7A.F.Ca.CA.002.05.1.1
CAAGGTTCGTCCTGGGTGACCACGTACCTTTTGTATAATGGGTCAGCGACTTAGTGTGACGAGCAAGCTTAAACCGCTAGGTGTAGGCGCAGCGAAAGCGAGTCTGAATAGGGCGTTCAGTTCGTCGCATTAGACCCGAAACCGAGTGATCTAGCCATGAGCAGGTTGAAGGTAAGGTAACACTTACTGGAGGACCGAACCCATAACTGTTGCAATAGTTCGGGATGACTTGTGGCTAGGGGTGAAAGGCCAATCAAACTCGGAAATAGCTGGTTCTCCGCGAAATCTATTTAGGTAGAGCGTCGACCGAATACCCCAGGGGGTAGAGCACTGGATGGGCTAGGGGTCCTCACCGGATTACCAAACCTAACCAAACTCCGAATACCTGGGAGTACTAGTCGGCAGACACACGGCGGGTGCTAACGTCCGTCGTGAAAAGGGAAACAACCCTGACCTACAGCTAAGGTCCCCAAGTTATGGCTAAGTGGGAAAGGATGTGAGGATCCCAAAACAACCAGGATGTTGGCTTAGAAGCAGCCATCATTTAAAGAAAGCGTAACAGCTCACTGGTCTAAATAAGGGTCTTTGCGCCGAAAATGTAACGGGGCTAAAGCCATACACCGAAGCTTAGGGTTTGGTCCGCAAGGGCCAAGCGGTAGCGGAGCGTTCTGTAAGCTGATGAAGCCATACCCGTGAGGGGTGGTGGAGGTATCAGAAGTGCGAATGCTGACATGAGTAACGTAAGGGGAGTGAGAGACTCCCCCGCCGAAAGACCAAGGGTTCCTGCTTAAAGCTAATCTGAGCAGGGTTAGCCGGCCCCTAAGACGAGGCGGAAACGCGTAGTCGATGGGAACCACGTTAATATTCGTGGGCTTGGAGGTAGTGACGGATCATTGAGGTAGTCCAATCTTATCGGATTGAACGGGCTGCTGCGTGGTTCCAGGAAATAGCTCCTCCTTATAAACCGTACCCGAAACCGACACTGGTGGTCTGGTAGAGTATACCAAGGCGCTTGAGAGAACTATGCTGAAGGAACTCGGCAAATTGCACGCGTAACTTCGGAAGAAGCGTGACCCTTTTCTACGCAAGTAGAGGAGGGTGGCACAGACCAGGGGGTAGCGACTGTTTATCAAAAACACAGGGCTCTGCGAAGTCGCAAGACGACGTATAGGGTCTGACGCCTGCCCGGTGCTGGAAGGTTAAGAGGAGGGGTGCAAGCTCTGAATCGAAGCCCCAGTAAACGGCGGCCGTAACTATAACGGTCCTAAGGTAGCGAAATTCCTTGTCGGGTAAGTTCCGACCTGCACGAATGGCGTAACGACTTCCCCGCTGTCTCCAGCATAGACTCAGTGAAATTGAATTCCCCGTGAAGATGCGGGGTTCCTGCGGTTAGACGGAAAGACCCCGTGCACCTTTACTATAGCTTTACATTGGCATTCGTAGTGGCATGTGTAGGATAGGTGGTAGGCTTTGAAACCTGGGCGCCAGCTCAGGTGGAGCCACCCTTGAAATACCACCCTTATTACTATGGATGTCTAACCGCGGCCCGTTATCCGGGTCCGGGACAATGTATGGTGGGTAGTTTGACTGGGGCGGTCGCCTCCTAAAGAGTAACGGAGGCGCGCGATGGTGGGCTCAGAACGGTCGGAAATCGTTCGCTGAGTGCAATGGCATAAGCCTGCCTGACTGCGAGACTGACAAGTCGAGCAGAGACGAAAGTCGGTCATAGTGATCCGGTGGTCCCGCGTGGAAGGGCCATCGCTCAACGGATAAAAGGTACGCCGGGGATAACAGGCTGATGACCCCCAAGAGTCCATATCGACGGGGTTGTTTGGCACCTCGATGTCGACTCATCGCATCCTGGGGCTGGAGCAGGTCCCAAGGGTATGGCTGTTCGCCATTTAAAGCGGTACGTGAGTTGGGTTCAGAACGTCGTGAGACAGTTCGGTCCCTATCTGCCGTGGGTGTAGGAATATTGAAAGGATCTGTCCCTAGTACGAGAGGACCGGGATGGACGGATCTCTGGTGGACCTGTTGTGGCGCCAGCCGCATAGCAGGGTAGCTATATCCGGACGGGATAACCGCTGAAGGCATCTAAGCGGGAAACCCACCTTAAAACGAGTATTCCCTGAGAACCGTGGAAGACGACCACGTTGATAGGCCGGGTGTGGAAGAGCGGCAACGCTTGAAGCTTACCGGTACTAATAGTTCGATCGGCTTGATCGTTCTCATTCCTTATGCTCATCGCTCCAAATCGGAGGATGACAGGCACATAAAGGACCAGCGAATAGCCCCGAGAGGCACCCGACAGCTCCGCTGCCGATGCCTCTTTGTGCTCCTTCGCTCAAAAGCTTCTCGAACAACGTGCGTTTTGCCGACCTGGTGGTTATGGCGGAGCGGCTGCACCCGATCCCATTCCGAACTCGGCCGTGAAACGCTCCAGCGCTGATGGTACTTCGTCTCAAGACGCGGGAGAGTAGGTCGCTGCCAGGTCTGCTAAACGCACGTTGAACTCACATCCAATCGGATGGAGTGATGTCTTCTCTTTATGAAATGGCCCGCCAAGGGATCACGGGCCGCGTAAGCGGCCCTTTCATTTGGTCAGCCATATACCTATCTGTAGGCCTCGGCTTACACAAAAAAGCAAGCAAACGCTTGCTTAGGAACGCAAGCAAGCGCTTGCTTGGATTAGCAAGCAAACGCTTGCTAAGAGGTGACGCGGGGTGGAGCAGCCCGGTAGCTCGTCAGGCTCATAACCTGAAGGTCACAGGTTCAAATCCTGTCCCCGCAACCAAACCTCACTAAACAAACAGCCCGCCTCGTGCGGGCTCTTTTGTTTTTTGCCCTGGTGCCGGCGTTTAACCCGTCATCAGGCGCCCCCAAGCAGGCCAAGCCCAAGCCGCAAGACAGAAAACTCAAATCC
>NZ_RZQI01000202.1:0-7860 GCF_003998335.1 Mesorhizobium sp. M7A.F.Ca.CA.002.05.1.1
ATCGTCGGCGGCGGCGATCCGACTAGCTTCGGCGCGGCCGAGGCGCATGGCGTCATCGTGCAGGCCGAATCGTCGGAAGAGGTCACGAACGTCACGGTCGCCGGTGCAGCCGGCCTTTACGTCGGCCTGGCTGGCTCCGTCACCGTGACGCTGCTCAATTCCGACACCAAGGCGCTGATCGGGGTCGGCGCCGACATCAATCAGGGCGCTGCAGATTACCTCGCCCATCCAGGCACGGTGTCGGGCGCACAAGGCGTCTATGTCAACGCGGCCAACGAGGTCCGGGTCACGTCCTTCGCGGGCGCTCTCGGCGCCGGTTTCGTCGGTCTGGCCGGCGGTATCGACTTCGGCAGCATCAAGAACGATACGGTTGCCGCGATCAACGCCAACGCCATGGTGCGGGCGCGCGGTGACGTCTCGGTCAATGCGGTCGCAATCAAGGTTCTGCGTGGGTTCGCCTTCAGCGGCGGCGTCGGCGTCGCCGGGCTTGGCGCGTCCGTGTCGGTCTGGTCGATCGGCGAGGCGTTCACCGATTCCTACCAGGACAACCAGGGTGGCAGTGGCAACGCGACGAAGGACGACGGAAGCTCGAAGACCGCCAACGACGAGGCCGGCGAACAGGCCGACGGTGGCGTCGCAGGCATCACCGGGGAATTGGGCCGCTTCGGCAGCGGCGCCAACAGCAACACGGCCGACTCACGCGTCAAGGCTGGTGTTGAAGGCGCCCGCGACAAGGTCGGCGCCAACGCACTGACCTCAGGCGCCCTGACCAACAAGCTAACCGCCGCCGTCACCGACGAGCGTGGCACCACCGCCTCCGTCGAAGGCGGTGCGACGGTCGAGGCTGGTTACGACATCGTCGTGAACGCGCGTGAACAGATGAAAGCCAACATCCTGGTCGGCAGCCTGGGCGCCGGTCTTGTCGGCCTGGGCGCGTCGATTTCCGTCGTCAATGTCTCGGGCCAGGTGAGAGCGAAGGCCGGCGGAAACCTCAAGGCTGGCAATGCCATCCGCCTTGAAAGCCATTTCGGCCAGAATATCGATGTCACGACTGTCGCCTTGCAGGCCGGCTTCGTCGGCCTCGGTGCATCGGTCGCGGTGGTCAACGATACCAGCCGCGTACAGGCCGGCTTGCTCGACAACACGGTGGTCAACGACGCGGCCAGCCTCACGGTCTCGGCGACCAGCAACCAGACGTTTGACGTGCTGACCACCGGCATACAAGCCGGTGCGGTGGCCGTCGGCGCGTCCTACAGCGACGTCACCATCGGCGATGACGACGACAACACCAAGGAAGTCCTGGCCACGATCGGCACGGGCAGCCAGATCGGGCAGGTCGACGCCGTCGGGGCCATCACGGTCCATGCGGACTCGACGATCAACGTGGATTCCGACACCTTCGCGCTGGCTGCCGGGCTCGGTGCACTGACCTTCAATTTCGCCTTCATAGATGTTCAGCCGAACGTAGAGGCATCGATTGGCAGCGGCGCCAATATCAGCGCGACGGGCCTCCTCACGGTCGAGGCGTGGACGCTGCACGATGCGACCGGCGACATATTCGCGCTTTCAGTCGGCGCACTGGCGGCCGGCACCAGCTTGGCGACGGTCAATGTCGTCCCGACGGTGACTGCATCGATCGGTGGCAATTCGACGGTTCACGCCGGCGGCATCGTCATGCTGTCGTCGCACAATTACCAGGGCGAGACGGCGACCGACCGCGGGGCGAAGGCCTATGCGGAAGCCTCCGGCGGCGGCTTGTTCAGCGGCCAGGGCTCGGTGCCGACCGCGAGGTCCAATGCGGTTGCCAACACCACGATCGGCGCCGGCGGCGCATTCACCATCACCGGTGACATCAACATCAAGTCGCGCGTTCGCAACTATGCCGTCGCCAATGCCGAAGCGAATTCGTTCGGAGCGGCGGCGGTCGGTGCTTCCGTGGCTGAAGCCGAGGCCAATGGCCAGAGCAACGCCGCGATGAACGCCAACATCGTCTCGGTCACGGACATCATGATCGAAGCCCTCGCTGTCAATGGCGCGCTCGCCGTGGCGGAAGCCGCCGGTGGCGGCGTTCTTGGCGCACTGACCATCAACAGTGCGGTCGCAACAGCCAGCCCATCATCGGTCAGCGCCTCGATCGGCAACAACACCTCGATCCAGTCGGCGCGCAATGTGCGGCTGAAGGCACAGGCGCAAACCGAGGGCGACGCCAAGGTTGTCGGCATTTCGATAGGCGGCATTTTCGGCGCCGGTGCTTCGGATGCGACGACCCATGTCAGCCCGACGGTTGCGAGCTCGATCGGCGCTGGCGCGGTGATCAACGCGACCGGCGATATCCTGGTCGAAGCCTCCGCCTCGCCGATCCCCGGCGTGCAGCCGACCTACGAAATCGTCGATGTCGACGGCACCGCCAACACGATCACCGTGAACGGGCATGGATTGGTGACCGGCGATACGGTCGAATATGATGCCGGAAGCGGCGGCGCCGTCATTCCCGGCCTCAACTGGCCGGATCCGGACGATTCGGCCGTGAACCGTCAGTACAGCGTGATCAATGTCGTCAATGCAGGCGTGACAGATCCGAACACGCTCTATTTCGGCTCCGTCTTCAATGCCGCCGACATCGATCCAAACACCGAGATCATCGAGTTCGCGGGTGGCCATAATTTCCTGAGCGGCGATGCCGTCCGCTACTATCCGGGACCAGACGAAACAGTCGACAGCTTTGGGCTGACCGAGGGCAATCTCTATTATGTGCTGGTCATAGACGGGTCGCACATCAAGCTGGTGGGCACCTTCGACAAGGCGGTCAACCCACAGAATTACCTCAAGAATTTCCAACCGGACGATGTCGCGGGCAACAGCATAACCATCGCGGCGCATGGCTTCGTCAATGGGACGGCGGTGACCTATGAGGCGCCGGACGCGCGCACTTTCGTCAGTCGCCAGGTGGACGTCAATTCGAGCAGCCTCAACCCTGATGGCTCCCCAATCGCCGATGCCAACGCCGATGACATCCGTTTCTTCGACGATGACGGGAACGCGCTGGCGCATGGCTTCGTCGAGGGCGAACACGTCGTCTACGACGTCAAGAATGCGAGCGGAGGAACCGGTCTGGCGATCGGCGGCCTGGTCGACGGCCAGACCTACCGTGTGCATGTCGTCAACTCCTCGACGATCCAGCTCAAGCGTAACGACGCGATCACCGAAGAGGTGCAGTTCGTTCGCAATGCCGCTGGCGACCGCATCATCCGCACCGACGGCCTCAACTGGGCCGACAACGGCTTTGCCGCTGGCACGCTGTTCATCGGCGGCGGCGGCGCCAATTCTGGCACGTTCACGATCGCCAGTGTTTCCGGTAGCACGCTGATCCTTACTGTCGCGAACAGCGTCACGGCGGGAACGCAGACAAAGACCTTCGATCAGCCGATCATCGCACTGGCCCCGAACAAGGGCCTCAGTGCCAATCCGGCGCTCAACGTCGGCGCCAGCGATATACATTCGCTGGTCAATGCCAAGAATCTGCCGATCGGCGGGCTGGAAGACGGCAAGACCTATTATGTGCGCGGCGTCAGTGGCCCTGGCGACAACACGTTCGAACTGTGGAATGCACCGAGCGGGGGCAGTCAGATTGCTCTGACACCGACGGCGATTGCCGGCCCTTACGGCAATCACAGCCTCACTGCGCTGGCGGTTGACATCTCGGCGGCCGCCGATAGCGAGCAGCAACTGCGCATCGACATCAACGACAGCGCCACATCGGCGTCACCGGGGCAATTCCTGTTTGGCCCGGGCGAGGTTCCGCTCAGTGAGATCGCCCCGCAATCGGGCGACGGAGTCTCCTCGGCCTATGCCAAGGGTTCCGGCGGCGGCTTCGTCGGCGTGCAGATCAACGATGCCGACATCATCAGCAATCCGAACGTCTCGGCGACGATCTCCGCGACGCAGATCACGACCGTGGGCAACGTGACCGTCAGCACATCGGTGACGACCAACACCTCCTCCTACGCGGTCAATGGCACCGGCGGCTTCGTCGCCATCGGCGATGCCGATGCGCGCAGCTATCAGGACATCATCAGCGCGGCGACGATCAGCGATAACACACGTATCACCGCGGGCAAGAACTTCACGCTGGCCTCGGCAAGCAATGCCATTACCAGCGCCGCCTCGCAGTCGAGCGCTGGCGGTGCGGTCGGCCTGGCCGACCCGACCACCGATGTCCGCATCGAATACAATACGGTTTCGACGATCGGCTCCAATGCTATCGTTCTGGCTGGTCAGTTGGCCAAGGCCACGGCCAATGCATCCGTCGATGTGACGGCGAAATCGACCGCCTCCGGCATCGGCTTCGGCGGTGACGGCGACGCCATCACGCATGTCAATATTGGCTCGCCGGACGTCGATCCGGACGCCGACCAGGCCGACGCTATCGTCTCGCTGGCGGCCAACGCCGTGCTCAGCGCGCGGCGCACTTCGCTTGCGGCGCGGGTCGACAACTTCCATGTCTTCTCCGGCAGCGACGGACGCGGCGCCGGTTTCTATGGCGAGGGCGAGGCCGAAAGCACGATCACGGCACGGCCGGATGCGCAGGTGCGGATCAATGCGGGCGCCGACCTGACGGGTTGGGAAGGCGTTGACCTCATCACCCGCTACGACAATGTCGACACGCATGCGAAATCCTATGCCCGGTCGACGGGCCTGTTCGGCTTCGTCGATTCCGACGCCCATAACGACACCGACGTCTCGTCCGAGATTTTCGGCGCGGCAGGAGCGTTGGTGACGGCCGGTCCGCGCGACAATAGCGATGTCGTGCTCGGACACCCGGATTATCCGCAGGAGCCTGGGAGCTCGGCCGAGCACCTGGCCTTGTTTGCCTCGACCGTGAACGGCCCGAATATCGCGCAGACAGACAACGCCGACGACAGCAAGCGCTCGCTCGCCGCCGGCGGATCGAGCGGCAGCAGTCCAGATGACAGGCCGCAATCGATCAATTTCAATTCCGACGTGCTGATCCTTTCGGGCCGGTCACCCGAACTGGTCATCAAGCAACTGGTCGTCGGCGCCGAGGGCCAGATCGATGTCGCGGTCGAAGTGTCGGTCAACGACACCGCGGGCGGCGGCAGTGCGACCGAAGGCGAAGGCAGCACGATCCAAAGCAATGACATTGTCGTCAACAACATCGTCAATCCGGGTCCCGGCGACGTGGTGTTCGATTCGAACTCGATGATCGGCGCAGGCGGCACCTGGACGTTCCGCGATACGTTGCAGCGCGTGTCGATCCGCAACGAGTCCGACAAGGACATCATTATCAACAATATCGATGTCGTCACCGACGAGCAGCCGCTGGCATGGCTCAACCCGTCGCAGAGTGTGACGCTGACTTTCAAGGTGGTGCGCGAAGTCGCGCCGACGCTGGTCGAGATCACCGACACCGGAGGCCATTCCGATATCTACATCAACGGCACGATCGACAACCCGATCGGCACGACCTCGATCGTCAACACCGACGGATCGGTGTTCGCCACCAACGATCGCGGCGTCACAGGCAGTGACGGCCGCCAGTCGCTGATCCGTACCCACATCCTGAACATTCGCGCCGACGAAAACATCGGCGCGACCGGTGCGCGCGTGAACATCGACATCGTCGACAGCGCCGGCCTGCCGCTCGGCATAGGCTTCGACACCGGCCGCGTCGCCGGCTTGACGAACCAGGTATTCCTTGGGGTCGAGAACCGTTTCTATACCGGCCAGCTGGTGCGCTACGATGCCGTGACCACGGCCATCGGCGGGCTCACCGACGGCGGCTATTACTACATCATCGCTTCGCCCGACGGGCAGAGCGTCAAGTTGGCGACCACGTTGACAAACGCTCTGGCCGGCACGGCCATCGATCTGGCACCGGGTGGCGCGCTGACCGATCTGCATAGCCTGATTTCGGCTGAGACCTTCACCACCGATGCGCTCGGCAACATCAGCCTCGACCTCAAGGCGCTGCTGCGCGAGGCGCCGGCCGGGGGCTTCTACATCGTCGAGATCGACCGGATCAATGCCGGCAATACGGCGGACGTGCTGCTGCAAGCCAGCATTGAACAGTTCGGCGACGGTCTGTCCGGCGGCCTGCTGGTCAAGGCGCCGGCGTTGCCCGCGGGCGGACAGACCTACTACAATAAATTCCGGCCGGATGAGGGAGCTATCCCGTCGCTGAGCCGTGGCGTCTTCGCCACCGGTAACACGGAAATCGCGTCGACCTATGATTTCCGGGGCCTCGACCCGGCAACCGGCCTGCGCACGCTGCCCGGGCTGCAGGCAGGCTCGGTCGTCACGGGCGGCGACATCATCGTCGCGGCAGCCAATCCCGCACCCTCGGCGACCACCATCAACGTACTGGGCATCACCGAGATCGCCGGCAATGGCGACATCGACGTGCTGACCAATGGCTACATCGCGCTGACCGAAAAGACCGGTGACATGCGCATCGAGCGCATTCGCTCCAACGCCTCGGATGTGCTTTTGTATTCGCCGCGGCGCATCCTCGATGCGCGCAATGACAACGGCGACCCGACCTCGATCGAGGCCGATGTCTCCGGCCGCAACATCACCATGGCCGCTGGCGTGGGGCTGTTTAACCCGACCCATTTCCAGGTGGCTGCCGAGGTGCTCAACCCGACGCTGCTTGACATCAATTCGGCCCTGGGCGGCATTGGTGAACCGGGCAATTTCCTCGAGATCAACGTTGACAACCGCAATGGCGCCGGCGGGCTCGGTGTGCTGCGCGCCTTCGACATCAGCGCGGATGCGACTTTGGGCATCTTCCTCGACGAAGTCGTCGGCGACATGCATGTTCATACCGTCCACACGATCCGTGATGTGTCGCTAAGGACCGTCGCGGGCTCGATCCTGGATTCACGCAACAACGGCTTGGGCGACGATTTGGCCGACGTGATGGGGCAGACCATCGACCTCGACGCCAACGGCAATGGCTCCATCGGCGCCTTTACCAACGACCTCGAGATCGATTCATCGCGCGGTTCGAGCGATGACGACGTCGCACTTGAGGCCGGCAACAACATCTACCTGGCCGAAGCGCCGGAGGTTCCCGGCGGCACCGCCGGCAATCTGCGGCTGGTGCTGGCGCACACCTATGATGGCGACATCCGCATCACGGTGCGCGAGACCTCGGTTCAGGGCGAGAACCTCGACCTGCTGCACAGCGGCAGTGCCCGCTTCGGTGAAGATGGCACGACGTTCCCGACCTTCCAGCCCGATGCGTCACGTGCGATCCCACATGGCCAGATCTTCGCCGAAAAGGGTTCCGTGCTGCTGCGCGTCGGCGACAACGTAACGCTCGATTCCAACAGCGAAACGCTGGCGGCCAAGAGCATCGACATCTATGGCGACGTGTCGGCGACCAACGAGGTCATCCATGCGCTCGTCAACCTGGATTTCGCCTTCGGCACCGTGATGGTGCTGCGCGGCCGCATCATCGCCAACGCAACCGTGACGCCGGGCAACAAGACGATCGGCGCGCCGGTCGGCTCGGCAACGCCGACGCTGACAGCGAACCCGGTCACCGGACCGACCGTGCTGACCCGAATCTTCGGCAATACGGATGTCGACACGATCCAGTTCGGCGACACGTCCGGTGCCGGTGGCACCAACACGCAGGGCAGCGCCGGTTACGTCTTCCTCGGCTCGAAGACCCGCGCCTATGGCAGCCAGAACCTCGATGTGAACAACGTCGATGGCGAAGACCGCTTCCGCGTCTACTACCTCCAGGATACCACGACGCAAACCTCTCCGAACATGCAGACGGCGGCCGAGCACACGCTTACGCTCGACGGCGTGTCGGGCACCGATCTCTAT
>NZ_RZQI01000203.1:0-7855 GCF_003998335.1 Mesorhizobium sp. M7A.F.Ca.CA.002.05.1.1
GGTGTCGGGCCAGGCATAGCCGCGCCCCAACCGATGCACATGCAACTGGCCGCGCTCGAGGTAGACGTTGTTGACCGCCGTGATCTCGAGTTCGCCACGCGCCGAGGGACGGATGGCAGGGGCGATGTCGACGACGTCGTTGTCATAGAAGTAAAGACCGGTGACCGCCCAGTTGGATTTCGGCACCTGCGGCTTTTCCTCGATCGTCAGCGCCGTTCCCGTGGCCTTGTCGAAGGAAACCACGCCATAACGCTGGGGATCCTCGACATGATAGGCGAACACCGAAGCGCCCTTTTCGCGCGAGGCAGCGTCGCGGCAAAGCTGCGACAGCCCGTCGCCGAAATAGATGTTGTCGCCGAGGATCATCGACACGTTGTCCTTGCCGATGAAATTGCGGCCGATGATGAAGGCCTCCGCCAGCCCGTTGGGCTGCGGTTGCTCGGCATAGGACAGGTCGAGGCCGAACTCCGATCCATCGCCAAGCAGATCGCGAAAAACGGGCAGGTCACGCGGCGTCGAAATGATCAGAATTTCACGGATACCCGCGAGCATCAGAACGCTCAGCGGATAATAGATCATCGGCTTGTCGTATATCGGCAGAATTTGCTTAGAGACTGCTAATGTTAGTGGATAAAGACGCGTTCCACTGCCTCCAGCAAGGATAATTCCTTTCAAGAAGCTCTCCTTGACATGCCTGAACCCCCCGGCCCCAGCCGACCGTGCTTAGGTTCCATGCAATGGCTTGTCAATCTCGGCGTTCGGCAAACGTCTGGGTCACGATCCAGCGCCAATCCATCGCCAATTCCAGGCGACGCATTGCTATCGTCTTGCCAGAGCCGGCCTGACGGGAACAAGCAGATTGTCATCATGGGCCTCGGTCGACTCGCCTCTCTGGCTTAACCGCCCAGCGAATCCCTTGTGAAAGATGATGCCATTCATATAGGCGAAAGTCATCGCAAGCGCCGCCGTTCGCATGGGATAATCGACCAGGGAATGAACGAGCAGAAACGATACTGAGAGAAACGCCATTTTCTGCAGCGGATCTCGCCGTGCCGCCAGGGAAAACGCAAAAAGCAATATCGAGTAGGCCGCGACCAGAAAGACAACAGGCGCGCCACCTTCAAGCGCCAATTCCAGATAATCATTGTGGGCGTGATTGACGTAGGGCTTGAAGATCATCTCCCCCTTTTCGTAAATCTGGTAGACTTTCGGAAAACTCCCAAAGCCGACGCCCGTCGCCCAGTTCTCTTCAATTCCCGCGATCGTGGTGCGTGCAAATTCGGCCCGTCCAAAGGCCGGGTCAACCACTTCCGCATCGATCTTCGTCCACGCCCCGATCGTGTAGAGCGAAAGTCCGATGAAGACAGCGGGTATTCCATACCCGCCCAGCCTCGAGCGCGCGGACAGAAAGACGACCGATATTATGGTGATCGCCAGCCCTATCAGAATACCGGCGCGCGAACCGGCGGCCAGAAGCAGCAGCAGCAGCGTTATCAAACCGAGCGACCCGGACAGAAGGTGCCCGCGAAACAGGCCGTAGTAGACGACGAAGGGGATGGAGACGAAGAGCAAAGCTGAAAAGTGGTTCTGGTTGGCAAACAGTCCCGCATTGATCGTGAACGGCAGCAAACCCTGTATGGCAACCGTATCGGAGAGCGAATACTGGATCGCCGCAGCCAATCCGTTACAGATGACACCCATCAAAAAGAAGGGCAGGAGGCCGTAGACCTGATCTGGGCGCAAGCGGGTGACGCTCAGAAAGAATGCAGCCATCGCCACGAAGTACAACAGACACTCGATCGTGCGTCCCACGCCGACACTGACGAAACGCAGCCCGGTTTCACCGCTCAGCCATGGATTTGCAAGTAAAACCTCAGGCCGCAATCCGCTCAACAGGGCGGCGGGCAACGGCACGATTTGGAAACAGAACACGGCAAGGCCCAGAGCAAGCAACCACAGGGCCGAGCGAGGGATGCCGTGCTCAGACGGCCTTGAAAAGATGGCCGCGGCCGCGACAATCGCCGCCACCTCGATCACCGCCTCGGTGTAGAGACCGCTCGCGGTGCCGCCGCCAATCAGCACTGACAGGAAAAGAACCGACCCAAGCAGATATTTTTCCCATTCCGTGGACCGGGCTGACCGCTCTCTCAAGATGAAACTCTTTCGATGCTCAATTTGTGCATGACCAACGTGCCAACGTATCGAAATCGCCAGCTCTCAGCGATGGCAGCTGTTTCCAGCCGCAACACTTGCATGGGACACGCGCCTGGTCCGATCGCGAAATCCAGACTCAACTGCCGCCGATTGAATGTGCCCTCCGGAATGTTGAACCGAGCTATTTCTCCCGCCGGATCCGCGCATCTGATGGACCAGAACAACTGCTTGGGCAGCTTCAGGTTTCTCGCGGAGGCGATCAGGGAAATCCTGTAGGAGCCGGGAGGCAGTTCGACATATTGCTGGAGCGCGGCGTTCTTCACCGGCGTATTCAGAAACCGGACAGTCGCTCCGCTATCGCTTTCGCCGACGTCGCGCGCCCCGGCAAAGGTAATTTCCAGACCGGAGCGGTCGCGAACCTGCCAGTCGAATGGCTTGTCGCTGAGGATCTGTTCAAAGCCGCCGTTGAAGATGTATCCGGCCAGTGTCCGCTCCTGATCGGTCATACTGAACAGGAACAGCCGATAGGCCGCCTCGTATTCCTTCTGCCGGATGTACCCGTTGATTACGGCAGACAATTCCTTCGACGTCGGTTGTGAGCTCGATCCGGTAAGGTCCAGCAACAGTTGATTTGCGACGCGCAGGCCCCGCGGATCCTTACCAAGGGCGGAGAAAAGATTGGACCTCCACGGTGCCTCGATCCTTAAGGCTGCCAGGACAGCCTGATATCCGTCCGGGTTTGCAAGAATAGCCGGCAAGCCCGCCGCAATGACTGGAAATGTGTCCGGCCACCGGCGCAGCAACGTGTCGATCTCGGCGACGGCCTTTGACAGGTCGCCCATCTCGATCGAGCGATCGATCGATCTCTGAAGCGAATGGATTTCAGTCTTGGACAGCTTTCGAGCCTGGTCGAAGAGTTCAAAAGCCTCGTCTTTCTCGCCTTGTCGATACTCAATCTCGCCTATCAGGCTGTAGAGCCGGGCGTCCGCGACGTTGAAACGAAGCGCGCCCCTCGCCTTTGCTGCCAAGACGTCGAGATCAACACCGTCGCCTGTTTCGCTCAGCCGACCGGCAATTTCGCCTATCAAGGCATCTATATTCAACGGATCGAGCGCAAGCGAGACGGCCGGCGTTTCCGACTCAAGAAGCCGACTTAGCCCTATCGACGAAACCGCCAACACCAGAACGGAGGCGACGAACCAAACGCCTGAACGCCGGAGATTTCGCGTGAGCGGGCTCGCCTGCTCCGTCATCGACTTTGCCCTCAATTTTCGGGGTACTCGCGCCATAGTCGTAGTACTGATAGTTCATGTATTTATAGGCGTAATTGTAATCGAACTTGT
This sequence comes from Mesorhizobium sp. M7A.F.Ca.CA.002.05.1.1, assembly GCF_003998335.1. NCBI lineage: Bacteria > Pseudomonadati > Pseudomonadota > Alphaproteobacteria > Hyphomicrobiales > Phyllobacteriaceae > Mesorhizobium > Mesorhizobium sp. M7A.F.Ca.CA.002.05.1.1. The sequence continues at coordinate 3,498 of NZ_RZQI01000203.1, forward strand.
TGACCGTGAATTTCGACATCGCCGCTCCGATCACGTTCGCACCGGCTGAGCGCAGACGCTTGAGTGCCGTTTTGGCTGACTTGCGTGTGACCTGATTGGTCGAAACGACCATCAATGTGCCTTCGGCAAGCCGGCTGAGGATTGGTGCATCGGAAAGACCGACGACCGGCGGGGCGTCGATGATGACCAGATCGAAGCGTTTGCCGAGATTGGTCAAGATCAACGCCATCTTCGGCGACGAGAGCAGGTCGGCCGGATTCGGCGGAATCGTTCCGGACGTCAGCACGGTGACATTAGGGTATTTCGTCGGTCTGAAAATGCCCGGCAGATCGTCCTTGCGAACGGTATTAGTCAGCAGGTTGCTCAACCCGATCGCATTGTCGAGGCCGAACAGCCGGTGCAGGTTGGGTTTGCGGAGATCGCCGTCGACAAGCAGAACCCTTGCGCCGAGTGCCGCGAAATCCTGGCCAAGCTTGAACGACGTGGTCGACTTGCCTTCCGACGGTTCCGAACTGGTCACCAGCAGCGATCGCGGCGCGCCCTCCGCACCGGAGAACTGCAGCGATGTCCGCAGCGAACGATAGGCCTCGGAGAGCCCGGATTTTTGATCGGCGATGCTGGCTATGAGTTCGCGGTCACCGACAAGCGGCAGGATGCCGAGCATCGCCAGCCCCAGCTCTTTCTCGATCTGCTCCGGGTTGGTGAAAGTGTTGTTCAGCAACTCGATGATGTAGATGATCGATGCAGCCAGGGCCATGAAAAGCGCGAGAGCGACTGCAAGGTTGATGCTCAGACGTGGAGAATAGGGGGCTGTGGGCAGCGAAGCGAAATCGACTATCGCAGCGCTTTGCGTCTTGAGCTCCGAGCTGACGCCGACTTCATTCAGCTTGGCGATAAGGCTGTCATACTGCGACCGGTTGGAGTCGACCTCGCGCTTCAGGATCGTGTATTTGATATTCTTGTCGTTGAAGACGACCTGCTGCCTCTCCATCTCCGCGAGCTTGGACTTGAGATCGGCTTCCTTGTTCTGTGCTTCCTGATATTTCAGCCGCAACGAATCGGTTATCGCCAGCACGCCGTTGTTGTAGATTCGCTGGAGTTCCTTGATCTGCGATTGCAATTGCTGCATTTCCGGAAAACCGGGCTTCAGGATGCCCAATTTCTGCTGATATTGGCTGGTCAGATCCGCCAGCTTTTCGCTAAGCTTCTGCAGACCTTCGCTTTCCAGAACCGGACCGAGGCTCGACCCGCGGCCTTTTTCTATCTGATCGACCACCCGCCCCGCATCAAGACGCTCCTGGATTGCAGTGGCCAGGGCGGTGTTCAGGGCTTCGATGTTGGAGCCGATCAGCGATTTGTCATCGCCGGTAACCGTGATGCCGGCATCTTTTGCATAGGTGACCAGTTCCTCTTCGGAGGTCTGCAGCTTTTGCTTCACCTGCAAAACCTGTTCCTGGATGAACTGCCGTGCCAGATCAGAGGTCTCGCTGGTCTGATCGAGACGTTGATCGATAAAGCTCTGCGCGACCTGATTGGCAACGTCGCTTGCATATTTCGGCTTTTGATCGACGAAGGTGATCGATAGCAGGCTCGTATTGGTGACCAGATTGACCGTCAGATCTTCCTGGATGCGCTTGATCGCAATTGCCTCGCGCTCTTCAGGCGTTTTCTCCTCAATGGAGGGTGACTTGGACATCCCGAACGCACGGTAGACAATATTGCTCGGGGAAAAGCTCGGCGTCGGAAACAGAAAATCCGGTTTTTCGCTAAGCCCAAGCTGGAACACCACGCGCTGAGCCAATGCCCGGCTCTTCAGCTTCTCCCGAGCGGTCAGGAAGGCCCGGACGTCGCTGTTTTCGGAAACGACCTCAATGTCCTGAAACACTTTCGCCGAAGGCACCAGAACTTCGAGCTGCGTCGTCGCCAGGTATTTTGGTGTCTGCATCATCGTCACGATGACGCCGGCAACGAGCCCGGCCGCCGCCATCATGACGATCAGCCAGCGATACTGGACGATGTATAAAAGCAGCTTGAGCGGGTTGAACCCCTCATCCTGGCCCGCATAGTCGCGACCATAGGGACCGTAGTTTTGCGGCACGTCGTAATAGGAGTCCGCGGACAGGGCCTGGCCATGTCCGGGTCCGGCAAGTTGGGGCTGCCTGTTGCGATCGAGCATGCGCGAGGTGATCCTGGGGTTGTCCGTGTCTACGGAATGACCGCAATGCGGGCAGCGCTGGAGGCGAGGCCCAGCGCATCCTTCAAATTGTTCATCGCGATTTTCGACTTCGAAGCAAAAACGACGACCACGTCGCCGCCATAGATGCGCGGGTTGCGGTTCTTGCCGGCGCGGATTTCCTCGACATTGTAATTTGCGACCAGCTTGTTTTGGCCGACATTGCGATAGACGAAGACCTTGCCGGCATCACCGACCGGATTGAACCCTCCGGCAAGGGCGATCGCGTCGAGCAAGGAAGCGCTGCTGGACACCGGATAAATGCCGGCCTTGTTGACTTCACCATCGACCGTGATGCGCTGGCCAATCGACTCCTTGACGAAAATCGTCACGTCAGGCGACTGCAAGTACTTTTCACCGTAGGCAGTCTCGATTTCCTTCTCGAGCTGACGAACGGTCTTGCCGGCTGCAGTCATGGTCCCAATCAGCGGAAGCGAAATCTGTCCGCCCGCGTCGACCTGAACTGTTCTGTTCAAATTATCGACCTGAAACACACTGACCTCGAGCACATCGTTGGCAGACAGAGGCTGCTCGCTGCCGTTCTGGGTATTCTGCGGCGGCGGGAGATCCTTGACCACCTGCAGCGTACCACCGCCAGAGAGCGCCGATGAAGACGCCGTCGGCTGCAGCGCATCGACAGAACTGGTGGAGGACGTCGATGTCGACGAAGTGCTTGCGCAGGCAGATATTGCTAGCGATGCGAGCAAAGCGGGCACGGTGCCCGCATGACTTCTTGCGAGATCGAAAATGCCCATCAAAGAGCCCCGCTCTTAAACAACCGGCCCAATCCGCCAAACCGCCCCGCACTGCTGCCCCCCGATTTTCTCGGGCTTTGCTTTCCGATGGGCACGAGCGGCCGATTTTGCAATATCGCGTCCGGGCGTTTCACTGCCATGTTGTAAGCCTCATCTTCCCCACACCGGTTCGCGATGGCGACAACCGCCTGCGAAAGCCCTGGCCGCCGCCGGCTGGCGCCGTGGGTGTCGGAGGCGACAATATCCACCCTGCCCTCATCCAGCAGCTTCTCCGAGTAGTAGAGCGCCGTACGTCCAAAGGCCCCCGTCACAGAATCAGCCGTGAGCTGAATAAGGCAGCCTAGCGTATTCAACCTCTCGATGACGTCGTAATTCGCCTTGATCCAAGTCAACCGCTCTGGATGAGTGAGGATCGGCACGAAGCCGGCCCCTATGAGACGGGCGGCGAAGTCTTCGAGCCGCGGAGGCAAAATGTGATGTGGCGGTTCGAACAGGAAATAGCGGGATCCGTTCAGAGTCGGCACCGTACCAAGCCTCAATCGATCGGGGAGATCAGGCGCGAGATGAACATCAGCGCCAACATATACGGTAAGCGGTATGGCAGCGCGATGAAGCTCCAGTTCTAACGCCTGAACAGCCCCGGCAATCTTTGGCGTGGCGTTCTCATAAACCCCAGGCATTACATGCGGCGTACATGCCATATGCGTTGTACCGTCGGCCACTGCCAGCCGTGCCATCTCCAGCGACATGGCCAAGTCAGGAGAACCGTCATCGAGACCGGGCAGGATATGTGAATGCAGGTCGATCATTGGCGTTTCTGGTTGAGAGGAGGCAAAGCTTCGCCTCGACAAAATAGAAACGCGTCACCCGCATGAAGGCGAATGACGCATTTGACAAATTTACGCAAAACAGCGGGGGTCGTATCCCGCCTATCGGCTGACCGCGTCGTCGTCATCCTGCAGGCCGATAATAAGGGCGGCGGCACCACCGACGGCGGCGCCGCCCAAGAGAACCGGCAGCATGCCAGGTTCTGAGCTGGCGGGTACGATCGTCGCAGACGGTGTCTCAAGCGAAACGCACATGCCGCCTTCGATAGGGTCGACCTTGACGGTGGCATTGGCTGGAATATCGAGCGCGCAATTGGCTCCGATAGCCAGCGAAGCAGACGCCTGCGCCCCGGTCATGATGCGCGCGCCCGCATACACCGGCGCCTCGGCATCCACCCCTGCATAGCCGCCGGCCTGGGACATCTGCACATTACCCCGGACCTGCGTAAGACGACCTATCGCGTCTGCGGACGCCGGCACGGGCGCAAGACAGGAACAGGTTTGCTGAGCTACAGCCTCGGGCGCGGCGAACAGGGCGCCCCC
>NZ_RZQI01000204.1:0-7852 GCF_003998335.1 Mesorhizobium sp. M7A.F.Ca.CA.002.05.1.1
AAGCTCATTGACGGTTGTAGCCGGAGGGGCAGCGGGCGACTTCGCCAAGCCTCGGGCCGGATGGCCATCCGGCCCGAGGCTCAATCGCTTCCATCGCACATAATCATCTCGTGCAGATACAAGGGGCAGCGCTACCCTAGAACAAGTTCATCACTGCCCCGGCGCGATCAGCCTGAAATCCGGCAGCTCGCGCAAAACCAGTTCAGGCCCGGCCGGCGAATAGACGACGAAAAGCTGCATCGGCCCGTCGCCGGTGTTCAGCGTCGAATGAAAGCGGCTTTCCGGGACATAGATGGTACAGCCGGGGCCGACTTTTGCGACCACCGGATTGCCCTTTTCGTCCTCGACCATCTGCTCGCCATGACCGGAGATGACGAAGATGATTTCTTCCGCGCCCGGATGGTTGTGGCGCGTGTGGCCCTTGCCGGAGGGCAGGTCGACCACGCCGCCGGAAAAGCGGGTCGCGCCATTCACCTCCGGCGCCACCGTCAGTGCCAGTTTTCCCCAGTCGAAACCGAAGGCGCTGACGTCCTTCGGGTAGACAAATACCTTGCTCGTGTCGGTCATCGTCTCATCATCCCTTCTTTTTCTTCGTGGTCTTGTCACCACCAAGTGTCACCGCCTTGAAATCGGCCGTCTGTTTGGCGATCGCGGCTTCCGCCGGCAGCCGTTCCATCGAGCTGGCGCCATAGAAGCCGTGCAGGCCCTTGGCATGGGAGAGGATGTAGCGGGCGTCGTCGGGCATCGAGATCGGCCCGCCATGGCAAAGCAGGATGACGTCCTTGCGCACCGAGCGCGCGGCGTCGGCGATGGCATCGATCTCGACGATGCAGTCGTCGAGCGACTTGGCCGAGGTGGCGCCGATCGAGCCGCCTGTCGTCACACCCATATGGGCGACGACGATGTCGGCGCCGGCTTTTGTCATGGCGCGGGCCTCGTCGGGGTTGAAGACATAGGGCGTGGTCAAGAGATCGAGCTTGTGCGCCTCGGCGATCATGTCGACCTCGAGCCCGAAGCCCATGCCGGTTTCCTCGAAGCTTTGCCGCATGCTGCCGTCGAACAGGCCGATGGTGGGAAAGTTCTGCACGCCGGAAAAGCCCATGGTCTTCAGCTCTGCCAGCAGCAGCGGCATGATGACGAACGGGTCGGTGCCGTTGACGCCGGCCAGCACAGGCGTGTGTCTGACCACCGGCAGCACCTCGTAGGCCATTTCCTTGACGATCTCGTTGGCATTGCCATAGGCGAGCAGGCCGGCGGCCGAGCCGCGCCCGGCCATGCGGTAGCGGCCGGAATTGTAGATGATGATGAGGTCGATGCCGCCAGCCTCCTCGGCTTTCGCCGACAGGCCGGTGCCGGCGCCGCCGCCGACGATCGGCACGCTCTTGGCGATCATTCCCCTGAATTTCTTCAGTATATCCTTGCGCGGTATGGCGGGCATCTTTCTGGATCTCTCACTGTCTGGCGATGTCGAGGAAGGCTGATGTTGCAGCCTTTGCGAATTCCGGGTCGTTGATATGCAGCGGCAGGCGCGTCACGCGGCGCTTGCTGTTGGGTTCGATGGTGCGCTCGATGGCATCGAACAGAACGGCGTCGGCTTCCGGGTTGAAGAAGGCGCCGCCTTCGATGTCGAGCGCCGAGACGCCTTTTTCCGGGATGAGAAAATGCACCGGCCCTCCGCAGCGGGCGAGTCTGGTGCCGATCCACTCGCCGATCGCGCGGCATTCGTCCGCCGTGGTGCGCATCAGCGTGACATTGGGATTGTGTTCGTAGAACAGCCGATCGCGATAGGGCTCCGGAATGGTCGAAGGCGCCCAGAAGTTCACCATGTCGAGCGCGCCGACGGAGCCGACATAGGGCAGCCCCGTGCGAACTATGGCGCCGAAACGATCCTCCGTCGCCGGCAGCACGCCGCCGAACAGCAGATCGCAGACTTCGGTCGTGGTGATGTCGACGATACCGGACAGCAAGCCGCTGTCGGCCAGCTTTTCCATGCTGCGGCCGCCGGTGCCGGTGGCGTGGAAGACCATGCAGTCATATCTGGAACGGAGCTGGTCGGCGATGGCGGTCACGCAAGGCGTTGTGACGCCGAACATGGTGAGGCCGATCGATGGTTTGCCGTCGGGTGGCGGCGCCGGCTTGGTTGCCATGCCTACGATCGCCTGGGCGGCATTGTGCAGCACGACACGGGAGATCCGGTTCAGTCCGGCCATGTCGGTCACCGCAGGCATCATGATGATGTCGGAGACATCGACATAGGGTGCGGTATCGCCGGAGGCGAGCGTCGAGACCATGATCTTGGGCAGGCCGAGCGGCAGGGCGCGCATGCCCGACGTGATGATCGAGGTGCCGCCGCCGCCGCCAATGCCGATGATGCCGGAAATGTCGGCGCGCGACTGGACGAAGCGGGCGAAGGCGATGCCCATCGCGGCGACCGCGGCGCCACGGTCATTGCCGCCGAGCACGGCGTCACGGCCGCCGGGATGATGGTCGGCGATTTCCCTCGCGCCGATATCGACGGGGATGGTTGCGTCGCGCGTTCCGACATCGACACGACAAACGAGGGCGCCCGCAGCAGTGATCGCATCGGCCAGGAAGGCGAGCTCCTCGCCCTTCGTGTCCGCGGTACCCGCCACATAGATACGCTTCATTGCGCTCCCCCGATCCTGGCAGGCGCGATGCCGCCCCCATTGCTCATTGCCCGGGCCACTCGACGATGCGGACACCATTGCAAATTTTTGAGACGCGCGTATCGTATTGGTATGAATGTCTCACGTCAACAATCCACTGCGAGCGACGACGCTGAACGGGCAACCGGCCCGGTGCCCGAACGTGGGCCGCGCGCGCGGACCAAACGGCTGATGCTGGAGACGGCAACGAGGCTGATGCAGGCGGGCGTCACGCCCTCGGTCAGCGAGGTCGCCGAGGCGGCCGAGGTTTCCCGTGCCACCGCCTATCGTTACTTCCCGAGCCAGTCGGCACTGGTGCAGGCCGTCGTCGACGAGGGGCTGGGGCCAATCCTCACCTGGCAATCGACCTCCGCCGATGCCGAGCGCCGGGTCGCGGAGCTGTTCGATACGGCCATGCCGCGCATCGAGGCCTTCGAGGCCACGTTCAAGGCAGCACTGAAGCTGTCGCTCGATCAATGGGCGCGGCGTCAGGCCGGCACGCTGGGCGCTGAGCCCGCCTTTACGCGCGGCCATCGCATCGACTTGCTGAAAGATGCGATCGCGCCGCTCAAGAGCCGTTTGCCGCCGCGCGACTTCAAGCGGCTGGCGCAGGCGCTGTCGCTGATCTTCGGCGTCGAGGTGCTGATTGTGCTCAAGGATATCTGGGGACTGGACAGCCGCCGGACGAGGGCGGTCGCACAGTGGGCAGCCGGGGCGCTGGTGCGTGCGGCAGTCGCGGAATCGGTCGATGAAGGAGGCAGCCCCGATCCGAAGGCAGTCATGAAATAGAGCCTATCTGGTTCGACCAGATTGGCATGCACGCTACTGATCTTAGCCGTTGAGTGGGGTGTCGGACAATACCCAATCATATCACTGAGTAGGAAAATCTTGGTAAAACAGGCAGATAAAGCCGGAATCCGATGGCAATGGCCACGTCAAGCTGTCAAGAAAGGGCTTGACGCGCATGCAAAATTGGTAATACCAGATTGGATCAGAAAAGCGGATCGAAAGTGAGGGCTGCGATCCATTTTCCGGCAGGGGCGAGGAGGCTCGAAACCGGGAAGGTGCGATCACGGGAGGAACTACCAGGGCCGGCCCCGTTGCCGGCTCGCACGATAAGGTAGAACGCGCACAAGGGAGGAAATCATTATGCGCAAGTTAGTGACCAGCGCACTTGCTGGTATCGGCTTAACGCTTGCCTGCGGAACGTCCGTTTACGCGCAGGACAAAGAACTCACCATATTCTGGGCGGAATGGGATCCGGCGAACTATTTGCAGGAACTCGTCAATCTCTACGAGGCCGAGACCGGCGTGAAGGTCACGGTCGAAACCACACCTTGGTCCGACTTCCAGACCAAGGCATTCACCGAGTTCAACGCTAAGGGCAGCGCCTACGACATGGTGGTCGGCGACTCGCAGTGGATCGGTGCCGCATCCGAGGCGGGCCACTATGTCGACCTTACCGACTTCTTCAACAAGCATAATTTGAAGGAGGTGATGGCGCCGGCGACTGTCAAGTACTACGCCGAATATCCGTCGGCCTCTGGCAAGTACTGGTCGATCCCGGCCGAGGGTGACGCAGTCGGCTGGTCCTACCGTAAGGACTGGTTCGAGGACCCCAAGGAAATGGAAGCCTTCAAGGCCAAGTATGGCTACGATCTCGGCGTGCCGAAGGATTTCAAGGCGCTGCGCGACATTGCCGAATTCTTCCACCGTCCCGACCAGAAGCGCTACGGCGTCGCCATCTACACCGACAATTCATATGATGCCCTGGTGATGGGCGTCGAGAACGCCATCTTCTCCTACGGCGGCGAACTTGGCGACTATGCCACTTACAAGGTCGACGGGATCATCAACTCCGATCAGAACGTCAAGGCGCTCGAGGTCTACAAGGAACTCTATTCCTTCACACCTCCTGGTTGGGCCAAGAGCTTCTTCATCGAGGACAACCAGGCGATCACCGAGAATCTGGCTGCGATGAGCATGAACTACTTCGCCTTCTTCCCGGCGCTCATCAACGAAGCCTCGAACCCGAATGCCAAGAACACAGGCTTCTTCGCCAACCCTGCCGGCCCGAACGGCGACCAGTTCGCCGCGCTCGGCGGCCAGGGCATCTCCGTCATCTCCTATTCCAACAACAAGGAAGAGGCGATGAAGTTCCTGGAATGGTTCATCAAAGACGAGACGCAGAAGAAGTGGGCGGAACTCGGCGGTTACACGGCAAGTGCCAAGGTGCTCGAGTCGCCTGAATTCCAGAACGCCACGCCTTACAACAAGGCTTTCTACGAAACCATGTTCAAGGTGAAGGACTTCTGGGCGACGCCGGAATATGCCGAGCTGCTCATCGCGATGAACCAACGCGTCTATCCGTACATCACCGGCAATCAGGGCACGGCCAAGGAAGTGCTCGATGCGCTCGCCGCGGACTGGAACGCGACGTTCAAGAAGTACAACCGCGTGAAGTAAGCGGTACTAACGCTCGGAAGGGGTGGGAGCCCACCCCTTCCGTTTTCTTTTCTCAAGGAAGGAACTGGCCTTGGCCACTGCAGTCATGACCACGCTGGATCCCAACTCGCGCTCCGCCACCCGCGGCATGAGCGATCTCACGATCCGAAATCTCTTCATCATTCCGACGATCGTTTTCCTGATCGTCTTCAACATCTTTCCACTGCTCTATTCGCTCGGCTATTCGTTCACCGACTTTCGCGCGTCGAGCCCGGCGGCGGCCAATTTCGTCGGACTGCAGAATTACCGCGAACTGCTGAACGACCCGTTCATCTGGTCGAATTTCGCCATCACCGCCAAATATGTCATCGTCTCCGTGGTCGGTCAGGTCATCGTCGGCTTTGGCGTGGCGTTGCTGCTCAACCGCGATATCCCGCTGAAGGGCCTGCTGACGACACTGCTGCTGTTGCCGATGATGCTGTCGATGGCCGTCGTCGGTCTGTTCTGGAAACTGCTCTATGATCCATCATGGGGTGTCATCAACTATGCACTCGGCCTCGGCAATTTCGAGTGGCTGTCCAACCCTGACATGGCGCTCTACGCGGTTGCCATCACCGACATCTGGATGTGGTCGCCCTTCGTCATGCTGCTGTCGCTTGCCGGCCTGTCGGCAGTGCCGAAGCACCTCTACGAGGCGGCGGCGATCGACCGCGCCGGCTCGTTCTATACCTTCTTTCGCATTACGCTGCCGCTGGTCGCGCCGATTCTGATGATCGCGATCATCTTCCGCACCATGGAGGCGTTCAAGACCTTCGATCTCGCCTACATCCTGACCAGCCAGCCAACCACCGAGGTGATCTCGATCCGGCTCTACAAGATGGCGTTCCAGGAATGGCAGACCGGGCGCTCCTGCGCGCTTGCCTACATCGTGCTGATCATGGTGCTGGCTATCACCAACATCTACGTCAAATACCTCAACAAGGTGAAGGAGCGCTGAGATGGCCGCCGTCCGCACTTCTTCCGAAATCGGCTTCAATCGCGTCGCCATCGTCGTCGTCCTTTTGGTGACGATCATCTTCCTGGCGCCGATCTACTGGATCGCCTCGACGGCGTTCAAGCCGCGCAATCTTGCCACGACCATCCCGCCGACGGTGGTGTTCCAGCCGGAGATATCGCCCTTCGTCAAACTGTTCACCAAGCGCTCGCAACTGCGCAGCGCGCCGACGCCGGAAGAGTATGCGGCAGCGCCCTGGTGGGAGCGCGTCGTCTTCGACGGCGGTGAAAAGATCGTGCGCGACGGCAAGGGCCAGGTGCAATGGTCCGGCTATCCGAGCCGCTTCATGAACTCGCTGATCATCGCCATCACCTCCACGGTGCTGGCGGTCGGCATGGGCACCTTCACCGCCTATGGCTTTTCGCGCTTCAAGGTGAAGGGGGAGGCTGACCTGCTCTTCTTCATCCTGTCGACACGCATGCTCCCGCCGGTGGTGGTGGCGATCCCGATGTTCCTGATGTACCGGGCGGTCGGCCTCAACGACACGCATGTGGGCCTGATCATCCTCTACACCGCGTTCAACCTGTCCTTCTCGGTGTGGCTGATGAAGGGTTTTATGGATGAGATACCGAAAGAGTATGAAGAGGCGGCCCTGGTCGACGGTTACACGCGCATGGAGGCCTTCTTCAAGATCGTGCTGCCCGAGGCGGCCACCGGCATCGCCGCCACCGCGGTGTTCTGCTTCATCACCGCGTGGAACGAATATGCCTTCGCACTGATCATGACCAACCGCCGCGCCCAGACCGCACCGCCCTTCATCCCGAGCCAGGTCGGCTCGGGCCTGCCGGACTGGACGGTGATCGCCGCCGGAACCTTTCTATTCCTGCTGCCGGTCGCGATCTTCACGTTCCTGCTCCGCAACCATCTGCTGCGCGGCATGTCCTTCGGAGCGATTCGCAAATGAGCTTTCGTGCCATCAACCAGAAATATCTGGAGCCCGGTTCGCAGGTGCTGATGGTGCTCGGCATCATAGCACTCTGCCAGCCCTGGAACCTGTTGTTGCACACATATGGCCTGACCATCATCCTGATCGGGCTGGTCGGCTTCAACGTAACCTCCAAGATCGCGCCTGAGGAAAAGGCCGGCACCGGCCAGGTGCGCAATCCGGGAGCACAGCATTGACCCAGATCGAGCTTCGCGGCGTCCAGAAATTCTTCGGCGCCGTCCAGGTCATCAAGGACCTGAACCTCAAGATCGCCGACAACGAGTTCATCGTTCTGCTCGGCCAGTCGGGCTGCGGCAAGACGACGACGCTGCGGGCCATCGCCGGGCTGGAAACGATCGACGAGGGCGACATCCTCATCGACGGCAAACCGATCCAGCATCTAAAGGCCGCCGACCGCGACATTGCCATGGTCTTCCAGTCGTTCTCGCTCTATCCGCATATGAGCGTCTACGAGAACATCGCCTTCCCCTTGCGCGCCACGCGCAAGAGCAAGACGGAGATCGACAGCGAGGTTCGCTCCGTCGCCAAGACGCTGCAAATCACCGATCTGCTGGACAAGAAGCCATCGGCGCTCTCGGGTGGCGACATGCAGCGCGTCGCCATTGGCCGGGCGCTGGTGCGGCGGCCGAAGGCCATGCTGATGGACGAGCCGATCGGCGCGCTCGACGCCAAGCTGCGCGAGGAGATGCGCGCGGAAATCAAGCGGCTGCACATCAAGCAGGGGTCGACAACCATCTATGT
>NZ_RZQI01000205.1:0-7840 GCF_003998335.1 Mesorhizobium sp. M7A.F.Ca.CA.002.05.1.1
GATCCACTCCAAGGACGGCTCGCCGATGAAGATGGGAGCGTGGTCGCCACTCGCCTTCGACCGGGTCCGTTATGTCGGCGACGCCGTCGTCATCGTCGTCGCCGAGACCAAGGGGCAGGCGCGCGACGCCGCCGAGGCGGTCGAGATCACCTACAAGGAGCTGAAGGCCGTCGTCGATGCCTCCAAGGCGATGGACAAGGGTGCGCCGCAAATCCACCCCGAAGCGGACAACAATCTGATCTTCGACTGGGACATCGGCAATGCCGACGACACCGCGGCGGCTTTCGGGAAGGCAGCCCATGTCGTCAAGATGGACATCATCAACAACCGGCTGGTGCCCAATGCCATGGAGCCGCGCGCCGCACTTGGCCATTACGACAAGGCCGAGGATCACTATACCTGCTGGACGACCTCGCAGAACCCGCATGTGGCGCGGCTGGTGATGAGCGCCTTCTACAATGTCGCGCCGGAAAACAAGCTGCGCGTGATCGCGCCCGATGTCGGCGGCGGCTTCGGCTCGAAGATCTACATCTATCCCGAAGAGATCGTCTGCCTGTGGGCGTCGAAGAAGACCGGCGTGCCGGTCAAATGGGTGGCCGACCGGACCGAGAGTTTTCTGACCGATGCGCATGGCCGCGACCATCACACCCATGCTGAAATGGCCTTCGACAAGGACCACAGGATCCTCGGCCTGAAGGTGGAAACCCAAGCCAATCTCGGCGCCTACATGTCGCTGTTTTCATCGGCGACGCCGACCTATCTCTATGCGACTCTGCTGTCGGGCCAGTACAACATCCCGGCCATCCACGCCAATGTGAAGGCGATCTACACCAACACCGCGCCCGTCGATGCCTATCGCGGGGCAGGGCGGCCGGAAGCGACCTTCGTCATGGAGCGTATGATGGAGACGGCGGCCCGCCAGTTCGGCGTTTCGCCGGCTGAGTTGCGGCGCAAGAACTTCGTCACCTCGTTTCCGCATCAGACGCCGGTCATCATGTGCTATGACGCCGGCGACTATGCCGCTTCGCTCGATGCGGCAATGCAGGCGTCGGATTATGCCGGCTTCGCCAAGCGCAAGGCCGCCGCCGCCAACAAGGGGCTGCTGCGCGGCATCGGCATGAGCTGCTACATCGAGGCCTGCGGCATCGCGCCGTCTGCGGCCGTCGGCTCGCTCGGCGCCGGTGTCGGCCTTTGGGAATCGGCGGAAGTGCGCGTCAACGCGGTCGGCACGATCGAGGTGCTGACCGGCTCTCACAGCCACGGCCAGGGCCATGAGACGACCTTCGCGCAACTGGTCAATGAGCGCTTCGGCGTGCCGCTCGATTCGGTCTCGATCGTGCATGGCGATACCGACAAGGTGCAGATGGGCATGGGCACCTATGGCTCGCGCTCGGGTGCGGTCGGGATGTCAGCCATCGTCAAGGCGCTCGACAAGGTAGAGGCCAAGGCCAAGAAGATCGCGGCGCACCTGCTCGAGGCCGACGAAGGCGACATCATCATCGAGAACGGCGCGCTGAAGGTGGCCGGCACCGACAAGAACGTGCCGTGGTTCCAGATGGCGCTGGCCGCCTACACTGCCCACAACCTGCCGGGCGGCATGGAGCCCGGGCTCAAGGAGACGGCGTTCTACGATCCGTCGAATTTCACCTTCCCGGCGGGCTGCTATATCTGCGAGGTCGAGGTCGACCCGGAAACCGGCGTGACCGAGATCGTCCAGTTCGTCGCCGCCGACGATTTCGGCAACATCATCAATCCGATGATCGTCGAGGGCCAGGTGCATGGCGGGCTGGCGCAAGGCATTGGCCAGGCACTGCTCGAAGGCGCCCATTACGACAACAGCGGACAATTGCTGACCGCGAGCTACATGGACTACACCATGCCGCGCGCCGGCGATCTGCCGTCGTTCAAGGTCTCGACCTCGAACACGCCTTGCCCGGGCAATCCGTTGGGGATCAAGGGTTGCGGCGAGGCCGGCGCGATCGGCTCGCCGCCGGCGGTGATCAACGCTATCACCGACGCCATCGGCAGCAACGATCTTGCCATGCCGGCTTCGCCGTCCACCGTGTGGGCCGCGATCCGCGCGACGAAACATTGAACGCGAATGGCGAATAGGGGTAGCGAATAGGGAAGAGAATGTTCGCTACTTCCTGCTCGCTCTTTCACCCAGGGGAGAAAGACAAATGTACGCAGTCAACTATCATCGCGCCGCCTCGGTCGCCGATGCCGCCAAGCTGATCAAGACCGGCGACGCCAAGCTGCTTTCGGGCGGTATGACGCTGATCCCGGCGATGAAGACGCGGCTTGCCGCGCCGTCCGACCTTGTCGACCTGTCGCGGATCACGGAGCTGCAGGGCGTCACGGTGTCGGGCAAGACCGTCACCATCGGCGCTGCCACCACGCATAATGCTGTTGCCAATGACGAGAAGCTGAAGAAGGCCTGTCCGGCGCTTTCCCATCTGGCATCGCTGATCGGCGATCCGGCGGTGCGCCACAAGGGAACGATCGGCGGCTCGATCGCCAACAACGATCCGGCGGCCGATTATCCGGCGGCGCTGCTGGCGCTGGGCGCCACCATCATCACCAACAAGCGCGAGATCGCTGCCGACAAGTTCTTCAAGGGCCTGTTCGAGACCTCGTTGAAGGACGGCGAAATCGTCACCGCCGTCACCTTCACCGCGCCGGCCAAGGCGGCCTATGAAAAATTCCGCAATCCGGCATCGCGCTACGCCATCGTCGGCGTGTTCGTGGCCAAGGGCAAGGATGGCGTCAGCGTCGCCGTCACCGGTGCCGGCGACGACGGCGTTTTTCGTTCGAAGGAGATCGAGGCAGCATTGGCCAAGAATTTTGCGGCCTCGGCACTCGAAGGGGTGAAAGTGCCGGCGAAGAATTTGATGACCGACATCCACGCCTCGGCCGACTATCGCGCCAATCTGATCACGGTGATGGCCAAGCGCGCGGTGGCTGCCGCCAACGCCTGACACGATCCGTTGTGGACACGGAGAAGGGGTCATGCGGCCCCTTTTCCTTTTGTGGCGACCTGTAGTTGCCCAAACTTTTGATGGAATCGCCCCCGCACCAATCGTTTGCCTGAGCAATTTCTTCCGCCGACACTTCACCTGGAACTGCACCGGCGGCAATCTCGCACTTGCACAAATCCATATTGCACTGCAATATGGATTTGGGCGGGAATGCGAGCCGGGTTCGAAATGTCGTGCCCTTTCGCATGCCTATTTGCGAGAGGATCGGCATGACCGACATTTCCGCGACGCATGTCGTTCCGTCCCGATCCGCCGCCGACAGATCAACCAGAACAAGACTGGCCTATCTCGACGGCTGGCGCGGGCTTTCGATCGCACTGGTGCTGATCGGCCATTTCTTTCCGGTTCCGGGAATCAATCTTGGCGTGCTGGGCGTCGAATTCTTTTTCGTGCTCAGCGGCCGGCTGATGGGCGAGATCCTGTTCATCGAACGCTACCCGCTGAAAAAATTCTTCAAACGCCGCTTCTCCCGCATCTATCCGGCTCTTCTGGTCTTCGTAGTCGTCGCGATGATTGCGCTGTCCGGCACATTCATCGCCTTCAAATGGAAGGCGGCGCTGACGGCGCTGACATTCACCTACAACTATGCCGGCATTCTCGTGACGCGGGCAGGGGCGCTCGACCATATCTGGTCGCTCTGCATCGAGGAGCACGCCTACATCATCCTGGCGCTGATCAGCGTCATCGTCTCAAGTCGCTCTCGCGTGGTTGTGCTGCTCCTGGCGCTGGCCTTGCTGGCCATGGCCAATGGCGCGGTTTCGTACTGGGTCTTCGGGATGGACTACGAAACCACCTATTGGCGCACCGACGTGCACATCGCGTCGATCCTGCTGTCGGCTTCGATCTGCCTGCTGAAGGCCGACGGCATGCTGCCGGCGTTTTTGAGAGGCAAGCATGTGGCCCTGGTGGCGACGTTCTGTGCCGTTGTCCTGTTCCTGGATCAGGTGCCGACGCCGATCCACTATCTCTTCGCGGTGCCGCTGCTGGCTCTGGCCGTCAACGCACTCGATTTCAGCCCACGGTATATTTCCGGATTGCTGTCCTCCTGGCCGATGGCGACGCTGGGTCTGTGGTCGTACTCGCTCTATCTGTGGCAGCAGCCGTTCTACAAATTCGTCTATGAGCAAGGCGTCATGCCGATGCCGATGCTAGCCGCAGTCTTCGCTTGTGCGGCCTGCAGCTACTACCTCATCGAGCGCCCGGCGCGCGAATGGCTCAACCGCAACTGGTGAGCAACAGGGCGTTCAGGCCGTCTTGCGGCGCGCCCGCCCTCTCTATGCCTGCAGCGATCTGACGTAATAGCGCACTGCTTTCTTACCGCCATGGATCACTGCGTCGCCGGCCTCAGTGAAGCCAAGGGCGGCGTGAAAGACATCCGAGGCAGGGTTCGGCGGGTCGGTGTTGACTTCGCAGGTGACCAGATTGTAGCCGGCGCGCTCAACATGGCCGAACAGATCCTGATAGAGCCGGCGGGCATGGCCTCGGCCGCGCGCGTGCGCCGCCACGACAACCCGGTCGACATAGACGAAGCGCTCGTAGCGTTCGCGAAACCAGAGGAAATTCGGGCTGTCGTAGCGGGCGTCCTGGTCGAAGGTCATGATGAAGGCTTCGAGATCGCCGATGCGCCTGGTGTAAAACGCTTCGCCAAGCAGGAAGGACAGCCGCTCAGCCTCCAGCCACGACAGTTCTGCGGCATGCTCGTTGTTGAGCGCCAGGATCGCCGCTTCGTCTGCGGCCGATACACGGGCTATCGGGGCAGGGGTCGAGGTCATGCCTTGGCTGCCGCGATCGTTGCCGCCACCAGTGATGTGTCGGTGAGCGTGTTGCGGTATTCGCGATCGAGATCGGAACCACCCATGCCGACATGGGGATTGCGGTAGTCCATGGCACTCGGCACATCCTTGAGGGCGGCAAAATGCATTTCGGACAGGCCGGTTTTGCTGCGCACTTCGGCAATGTTGTGCAAATCCAGTCCGCCGCAGCCGAGGATGACGATGCGCTCGCCGGCCTGCCGCACCAGATCCGCCAACAGCGGCAAGCCTTCGATAGCAGTGTCACGCTGGCCGCTGGTCAGCACGCGGCCGACCTTGCTGCGGATCAGCGATTCGAGCGCCTCGGCCGGGTCGCGCGTCATGTCGAAGGCGCGATGACAGGTGACGTTCAAGGGGCCGGCCGCCTGCGTCAGTTCGCTCATGCGCGCCTCGTCCATGGTGCCATCGGCGTTCAGGCAGCCAAACACCACGCCGGGCACGCCGAGTTCGCGCAATGCCGAGACATCGGCCAGCATCGAGGCATATTCGGTCTCACTGTAGAGAAAATCGCCGCCGCGTGGCCGCACCATGACGTGAAACGGCACACTTGCCTGCTCGAGGGCGGCGCGGACCGTGCCGAGGCTCGGCGTGATACCGCCTTCGATGAGGCTGGCGCATAGTTCGACCCGGTCGGCGCCGGCGGCTTGCGCCGCGAGAAGGCCGTCAATGCCTTCGACACAGATTTCGATCAGCGGAAGGCGGAGAGCTTTGGTCAAGGGGCGATCCAGTCCATGATTTCCCGCCAGCCCTAGCACCGGGCCGGTCGCAGCGAAAGCGCGAACAGCCTTCCGCCTTCGGGCACGGACTTAGCGGTTATTGGCGCAATTCCGTATTCTTCGCGCCTTGCTCGACCTGATCGATCACAAGAAGCTTCACCTCGACATCCCCGATATT
This sequence comes from Mesorhizobium sp. M7A.F.Ca.CA.002.05.1.1, assembly GCF_003998335.1. NCBI lineage: Bacteria > Pseudomonadati > Pseudomonadota > Alphaproteobacteria > Hyphomicrobiales > Phyllobacteriaceae > Mesorhizobium > Mesorhizobium sp. M7A.F.Ca.CA.002.05.1.1. The sequence continues at coordinate 5,744 of NZ_RZQI01000205.1, forward strand.
GGTGGCCTGATGCCACTGGCCGATCATTTCGATGATGAAATCGCCAGCCTTGTAGGTGTTGCTGATGCCGGTCTCGACATTGGTGACCTTCAGCGTGCCGGCCTGGACATAGGCGTAGCGCGGAAAGGGGTGCCTGTGGACCGGCAAGGTCGCGCCCGACGCGATGTCGTAGGTCGAGACCAGCACCTGCACGCTCTTCTGCGGCAACGTGATCGGTTGGCCGGACGCGGTCGTCGTGCGCGACGCAAGAGGTGTCACGACGACAGGCGTGCCGCTGCTGTCCAGCGCGCGGGCCGGGTTCGCGGAAAAGGCCACCGCGAGCAGCAGTCCGGACATCAAAATTTTTCGCATGATTCGCTCCACCCCTGGCGTCAACATCGCGCAGTGGCCAGCAGCACGCAAGGCAGCGCCTTGGGCACCTGCCTGCCGGCCAAAAATATTTTTGACGTCCCTCTTGAAGGAAAAAAACACGATTACCAGATCGTTTTCCGTCGAGGCTTCGGCTCGACATACTGGCGTCGCAGCGGCGCTGCGACAGCCTCGTAACCCATGTTGCTTCACGGAGGATATGGCTATGAGAAGTTCTGATTATACCCCTCTTTACCGCACAACGGTCGGCTTCGACCGTCTCTTCGATATGCTCGAAAAAAGCGTGCGCTCTGACTGGCCTCCCTACAATATCGAGAAGATTGGCGAGAACGACTATCGCATTACGATGGCTATCGCCGGCTTCGCTCTCGATGAGGTCGAACTCATGCAAAACGGCCCCGAATTGTCTGTCATCGGCCAAAGGAAACCCGACCAGGAAAATCGGGAGGTCCTTCATCGCGGCTTGGCGACGGGCAACTTCAAGCAGGTGTTCAAACTTGCCGACCATGTAAAGGTCAAGGCGGCCAACCTCGAGAATGGCTTGCTGTCGGTGGACCTGATCCGCGAAGTGCCCGAGGAACTCAAGCCTCGGCGCATTGAGATAGGGTCCGAAGCCAAAGCGGTTTCGCTCGAGCAACCCGGCAAGAAGCAGTTGATCGATTCGGATGCGGAGCCCCAGCGCGAGGTCGCCTGATTCCTGGAACCTGGATCTACGGTCCGCCTCCCGGTTCGGCCGGGAGGCACAGTTCGCGGAGAATGGAGATGAGAACCGAAGCCTACAGTTTTCACCAACCTGAACCGAAATATCTTGCCGCGGAATCCGCTGAGTTGCGGACGCCGGATGATGTGCTGAACGAGGAGACGATGACGATCGGTGCAAAGCGGGCTTTGCTCGCTTTCTGGGCTTCCGACGTTCATGCGGTTCCTGACAATCCCGCGTTGCGGCAATTGGACAACGGCGCCATCGTTGAAGTCAGTGACATACTCCGCGCGCTCCACCTCCTGGACGAATCCGGGCGGGAACCGCGTTTTTCAATGTTGCCGTCAGCCGTCAGCCTGTCTTTCGACCGGCGCCGCAGGAAGAGCCGTCTCGGTTGGATGCGGCACCCCTGGCGAGATGACGACGATGATCCGCCGCCAATCCCGGCCTTTGCAACGGTGCCGCCCGGGCGTGGAGGTGGCGGCATGTTGGCCGAGCCGGAGCATGCAATCGCATGATTTCCCGAACCACAACAACCCACCGTGCCGAATGGAGGATTACATGAGTGACAGGACGTTCGACCAACCGGTCCTGGTCAAGAATGGCGAGTTCATTCAAGAAATAGGGTGCCTCGACGACGCGTTCGACTTCTTTGACGAGTGGCCAAGGGAACGGCGGGGTCCGATTTTCGAGACGGCCTTTCGAGCCTGCCAGCGTGCTCACGACGGCCAGGTTCCGCTGACGGTGGCGCGCGATGCCGTCGCCGGCTTCGCAAGATCCGTCAAGATCCTGCAGGACCCGCTTGCTCAGTTTCCTTGGATGGACGGCACAAGGTCAGGTCGCGGTGGGGTTACCGCTTAGCCTTGATAGGGGCGGCGCTACCAGGATGGCCGGGCCTGCATCGTCGTTTTCACATCGCTACAAGGTGATCTGTCCTACCAGTTCACCTTGTAGCGGGGCGGCTCGATCGTTTGTTCGAACTCCTGGTGCGGTTTTTGGCGACTGGCTAGGTCAGCCTCGCAACAGTC
>NZ_RZQI01000206.1:0-7836 GCF_003998335.1 Mesorhizobium sp. M7A.F.Ca.CA.002.05.1.1
GCGTGTTGCGGGAAACACGACGGGCAAAACCCGCCGGCAGACCGTGCGCGATCGTGTGCGGCAGGATGGAGATCGAATCGGCGCCGCCGCACGCCGCGGCAAAGCATGCAATGGTGGTGCGCAGGATGTTGGTCTCCGGGTCCATCGCCGTCATCATGCGAAACGACGTCTCGGCATGGATACTGGCCGTGGATGTCGGGATCGAACAAGCCTCCTGCACCCGCGCCCAGAGCCTGCGCAGCGCCCGCATCTTGGCTATCGAGAGCAACTGGTCCTGGTCGACGCTGAGTGCAAAACCGATATGAGGTGCGGCATAGACAAGCGGCTGCCGCGCCGTCTCGAACATTCTGAGGTAGGAGACAGCCGAAGCCAGCATGATGCCAAGTTCCTGCGCTTCCGTGGCGCCGGCATTGTGGAACACGCGCCCGTCAGCTTCCAGCAGCACGCCCGGAACGCCCATCGCGAAGAAATGCGCCAGCGACTGCGGCATGGAGGCCCGCAGCGCCTCGATCGACATGCGCAGCCGACCGGTTCCCGCGAAGATCGCTGCTGGATCGATGCCGAAGGAGAGGTTGAGTTTTGCCGGGTCCGACCGCCGCTTGCTCAGGAAAGCGACCAGCCAGTCGGCCACGGCGCGGCTCCAGGGATGGGCGTCGATACGAACCTGGATGCGGTTGAGCGGAATGCCGTCCAGCACCGCCTCCAACGCCTCCGCCGTTCTCGGCAAGCCGTATCCGAACGCGTTCGGCGCCCCCTCGAAGACCAGCGACAATCCCGTGGCACCCTGTGCCACATCCTCCAGCGCTTGGCTTTTGGCGCGGTTGGTGTCGGGATCGTCGACTCGCTGGCTGACGATCCATGGCGATTTCGGGTTTGCGCGTACGATCGGTTCCGCCGCGGTGCTGCGGTCGTAGAGCGGTTCGATACGGATGTTGTCGTCGCTGTGCGAGACCAGCCTTTCCTCGAAGGAAGCGCCTGCCAAAGCCTTTTCCGCCAATGCGAGCCATCGCTGGCGCTCGATGTTTTCGGGTTCCACGTCCTGGATCAAGGCTCCGGCGCCCATCCGTCCTCCTCGTTTCATACGGCCGCACCAGCCGGGAGCAGTCCAGTCTACGGTCCCTGGTCCGATATCGCAATGCAATGCGCTTCCAGTGACCGGATTCGATCCATCAGATATAGGTCAATCCGCGTGGACGACGATTGCCAAACAGCGGCAAAATCCGCAAGCTCCAAAAACCCGATTTGAACGAATGGGGCGATTTGGGCGAATGGCCCGGATTTGGACGAATGGCATTGTCGCTGTGCAATGGCCTCACTATACCTGCGGCAAGGCCACTGGCTTTAGACACATCAGTTTGCGGAGACCGGACATATGGCTGACGACACCAGTATTTTCATCGGCGCCAGCCGCAAGCCCGACGACAGCTATCAGCGTGCCGAGCAGCTGTTGCTACGATATGGGAATCGTCATGGCCTGGTGACGGGCGCCACCGGTACCGGCAAGACAGTCACCTTGCAGATCCTGGCCGAAGGATTTTCCAACGCCGGCGTGCCTGTGTTCTGCGCCGACATCAAGGGGGATCTGTCGGGCATCGCGATGATGGGCACGGCACAGGATTTCCTCGTCAAGCGGGCCGAACAGGTCAAGCTCGATCCTTATAACTTCCAGGAATTCCCCGTCATCTTCTGGGACTTGTTCGGCGAACAGGGTCATCCGATCCGCGCCACGGTCTCGGAAATGGGGCCGTTGTTGCTGTCGCGCCTGATGAACCTGACCGAGGCGCAGGAAGGCATCATGAACATCGCCTTCCGCCTGGCTGACGAGGAAGGTCTGCTGCTGCTCGACATGAAGGACCTGCAGGCGCTCTTGGCCAACATCGCCGAGCGTGCCGACGAGATCGGCTCGCGCTACGGCAACGTGACGAAGCCATCGGTCGGGGCGATCCAGCGCACGCTGCTGGTCCTGGAGCAACAGGGAGCCGCAAATTTCTTCGGCGAACCGGCACTGCGTATCGCCGATATCATGCGCACCACCCGCGACGGACGCGGCGCCATCAGCGTGCTTGCCGCCGACAAGCTGATGATGAATCCGCGGCTCTACGCGACCTTCCTGCTATGGCTGATGTCGGAACTGTTCGAGGTGCTGCCGGAAGTCGGCGACCCCGACAAGCCGAAGCTGGTGTTCTTTTTCGACGAGGCGCATCTTCTGTTCGACGAAGCACCCAAGGTGCTGATCGATCGCGTCGAACAAGTGGTCCGACTGATCCGCTCGAAGGGCGTCGGCGTCTATTTCGTCACTCAGAACCCGTTGGATATCCCTGAAAAAGTCCTGGCCCAGCTCGGCAATCGCGTCCAGCACGCGCTGCGCGCCTATACGCCGCGTGAGCAGCAGGCGGTGAGGACGGCGGCCGAAACGTTCCGGCCGAATCCCGATTTCGACTGCATGACCGCCATTACCCAGCTTGCCACGGGCGAAGCGCTGGTCTCGACGCTGGAGGCCAAGGGTGTCCCGTCCATGGTGCAGCGGACCCTGATCCGCCCGCCGTCGTCGCGCCTTGGACCGATAACGGCAGCCGAGCGACAAAAGCTGATCCAGGAGAGCCCCGTCGTCGGCCAGTACGATCAGGCCGTCGATCGCGAATCGGCTTTCGAAATGCTGCAAAAAAAAGCCAAGGACGCGCAGGATGCCGAAGAGCAGGCCCAGCAGGCCGGCAGCGGCGGCTCGCGCTGGACCATTCCGGGCTTCGGCAATGACGATCCCGCGCCGCAATCCGGTGGCAGGCGCACATCTGCACCGCGCCCGTCCAACCGCCAGACGGTGGCCGAGGCGGCGATCAAGTCGGTGGTGCGCTCGGTTGGCTCGTCGGTCGGCCGGGCAATCGTGCGCGGGATATTGGGGAGTCTGTCGAGGGGCAGGTAAGGAGCGGCAGCTATGCGCCACCCGTCGCGCGAGTAGAACCCCCGTTGCTCAGCGCGGTTCCTGGCGAGCCTCGCCACTGTCCGTAGACTTTATTTATCCCGGATCAGCTCAGAGAAATGGTGCAGATAAATCTGCCAGTCACCATTGATTCTTGAAACAACGAACGAAGTCCTGACCCTATTTTTTACGACAGAGCCGTCACGATAGTAATTAACGATATCGCCAAACCCTTGCGCCGCGAACAGACCTCGACTCAACGATCTCGTATTCTGGTCGACAAGCGTTAAATTCACTTTTTCTAGTATGAGTTGATAGCTTCCAAAATACTCCTCTATTTCAGATCGTCCGACGTACAACCTAGGCAGTAGACCGAAAAAAAGAGCGTCCTGCGTATAAATCTGGGAGAGCAATTTCTTATCCCATGGCGCGGAGGCCTCGTTCCAGCGCTGCTGGATTTGATCGAGAGCAGCCTTGTGCATCTGGTAAATACTCTCGTGCAACCCGCCACGCGTACCGCGCCGCCTTGTTGAGGCGGTCCGCGCGCGCAACTGATTTTGAAGGACCATTTTGGTTTTTAGCGGTGCGGCCGGCGATCTTCAGCCGGCCGCATATTTCAGCGGAACCTAGTCATAGTATTCCGCCGGAGCTTTCTTGAACTTCTTCCAGGTTTCCATGTCGTGGCCTGGCACGACAATCGCGTTTTCTTTCTCGGCGATGCGCCGCAGCCTTCTGACGGAAGCAGCGGCTTCCTGCGCGGACGTCAGCGCGCCGGGCAGGCATTTCTCTTCCCAGTGATCCATCGTGTAAGCGGCGTCGATTGCGAGAAGGATCGAACCGGTGTTGGGCAGCCGTACCATGATGGACTGGTGGCCGGGGGTGTGTCCCGGAGACAGGAATGTCTGCACGCTGCCATCGCCGAAGACATCATACTGGTCCTCGCCCTCCATCACGTCCCAGTTGATGCCATCCTTGGTCAGATCCTTCTTGATATAGCCGCCTTGCATGAACCAGTCGGCGGCGAACGCCCATGCAATCTCCCGCCGCTGCACAAGATGGCGGGCTTTTGGGAAATTGCCGCAGGCGCCGGAGTGATCGAGATGCAAATGCGAATGCAGCACGAACTTGATATCGTCGGGCTTCATTCCGATCTTGCCGAGTTGGTTCACGCAGCCCTCTTCGGGATCCATGATAGGATAGTATTTCTTTGTGGTGTCGCCCCACCAGCCAACCGGATCACGCGCTGCTTCAACCGCTGTGCCGCCGTCGATAACGATGTTTCCCTTGGGATGGACGATTAGGTACCAGGGGATTGGGGTGAAGAACTCGTCCTGGCTGTAGCCAAGCTTGATATCGACCTCCTTCTGTCGAATCTGCCCAGTCTGGAACATGTAGAGCCTGATATCCGTGCTCATCTGCTTTCCTCTTCTGTTGAACGGGTGACGTGCGGCGGCGACGCCGTGTGTCGCGACTTGCCGCTCAGGGTGACGGCCAGAAGGTCGTCATATGTCCAGCTCTTTTTCGGTGCCTCCGCGACGCAGTTGCCGTCATGAATGACCATGATCCGATCGGCGAGCGCGAGCATTTCGTTCAGGGACGACGAAATGAGCAGGACTGCGGCGCCATCGCGGGCAAGTTGCAGTATGATATCGTAGATTTCCTTGATCGCACCGACATCGACGCCGTTGGTCGGCTCCACGATGATATAGACGGTGGCTTTCGCACTCATCCATTTGCCGATGACCAGCTTCTGTTGATTGCCACCGGAGAAGAAGCGCACCTGCGTGGAGGAAGCGCGTGGGCGCACCGCAAGCTGGTCCAGCACGGCTTCTGCATATCTTTTCATGGTGCCGGGCCGGATCATCAAAAAATGTTGCAGCGAATGCAGGACCGGCAGGCAGATGTTTTCGGCAGCCGAGAGTGCGGGAAAAAGGGCTTGTTTGCGCCGGTCCTCGGGGATCAGCGCGATGCCTGAACGACGTGCAGCGATCGGGGTGGCCAGATTGACCGCTTTGCCCCGCACCTTTGCCGTGCCGGAATGCCGGCTGATGCCGCCAAGCGCCCGTGCGACATCTTCCATCCCGCCGCCAACGGGACCGGTGAAGCCCAGCACCTCTCCGGCTTGCATCTTGAAGCTGAGGGGCGCCAACTGCGCCGTGCCGAGGCCAGCAACCTCAACCAGGACTTCTGGACGGACGCTGTTGCCATCATTGTAGGTCGCAAGCTCAGAGCGGCTGCGGTCCACCATGAGTTCAGTAACGCGGTCTTCGGTGACCTCGCCACGATTAAGGGTTCCGGAAACAAGTCCCCCTCGAAGGATCGTGGCGCGGTCGCAGATCTGCTGGACCTCTCGAAGGCGATGGGAGATGTAAACGATGGCTATCCCCTGCGCTTTGAAGCCATCGACGATCCGAAAAAGAACTTCCGATTCCGCTGCCGAAAGGCGAGCTGTCGGCTCATCAAGAACGATCAGTTTGTAGCGCCGATGGAACAAGGTCGCCAAGGTGACGAGTTGCATCTCGGCTGCGGACAGTGCGCCGGCAAGCCGCCGCACGTCGAGCTCGATGCCCATTTGCGACAGAATCTCCGCAGCTTCGTCATGGATCGCCCGGTCGCTTATACCGATCCTCCCGGGCTCATTGCCGAGAAGGATATTTTGCCCAACCGTGAAGCTGGATACCAGTTCTGCGTCCTGATAGACCGCTCCGAGGCCCAGCCGATGGGCTTCCGGCGGGCTGGAAACCCTGACCGGTGACCCTTCAAGGAAAATCTCACCGGCGCTCGGGGCATAGACACCCGTCAAGATTTTGATGAGGGTCGACTTGCCCGCACCGTTTTCACCAAGCAGGCCGTGCACCTCGCCGCGCAGAAAGCTAAGGCTCACGCCCTTCAACGCTTTGGTGCCGGCGAACTCCTTCTCGAGATTCTTCAGTTCAACCAGTGGTGTCGCGTTCATCGCCGTCACCTCAGATAAACTTGAGATGGACTTCTTCACGGTTGAGAAGCGCATTTGCTCCAACCGCGACGATGAGCACCAGTCCCTGGAAGATGTGGCGGGCGGCAAAGGGGAAGCCGACCATATTCATCCCGGAATCCACCATATACAGGAAAAAGACGCCAACGAGAGTGCCAAACAGATGTGGCTTGCCCTTTCCAAGCACGGTTGCGCCAAGGAACACCGCGGCGAAGGCCTCGAGGAGGTAGCCCTCGCCACCGACCGGTTGCGCCGAGGATGAGATAGCGGTCACGATCACGCCCGCAATCCCCGACATCAATGCCGAAAGCACGAATGCGAGGATGACCCATCGATAAACGTTGATCCCGGAGTAGAACGCCGCCATCGGATTGTCGCCGACCGCCGCGATGTAGTGGCCGATCCGTGTCCGCGCTGCGGCGATGAGGGCTACGATGAACACCGCTACCAGGATGATTACGGGCACGCCGACGATTCCGAGCTTACCCTGGCCGAGATAAAGGAATGCGGTTTCGTCGTAGCTAACAGGGACCTGATAACCGCCCGTGATAAAAACGTTGATCCCATCGAGCACGAACATCACACCAAGCGTGACGACAATGCCCGATAGCCGTCCATAGGTCACCAGAAGCCCGTTCACCACACCGATCAGGCATGCGGCAAGCAGAGCAAACACGATTGCAAGCCAAGGGCCGGTGATAGGGATCAGAAAGGCGACGAGGATTGATGACGTCGTCACTGTGAGACCGATCGAAAGGTCAAAGCTCCCCGCGGTCACGACCCAGGTCAATCCCATAGAGACCAACGCACTGACGATCATCGAAAAGAGGATGTTGTTCAAGTTGGAAGCGGTGGCGAAGTAGGGCGAGGCTATGGAAAATCCAACGGCGGCCACGACCAGGACGATGATTGTTCCCCATTGCCTGAGAAACCGCATGACGGCGGGTTCGCGTCTTCCCGCTGGCACTGCGTTGACGGCAGTACCCTTGGCTGTGTTCGCCTTGGCAAGGCTTTCCTGCTCCACATGCGTCACTTTTTAGATTCCAGTCGTTCGTTGATCAGATGCAAGGGTACGGTTCAGTGCCCACGCGATTGCCGTCACCAAATGGATTGGGTCCCGGCACCCTTCGGCACGAGTCGCATTCTGCTGAAAGCGGGGCATACGGCGGCAACGCTCTGCTCGCCGTATGCCAGTTCGCGTCTAGCCGCCGTACTGTTTCAGCAGGGCGATTGCCTGCTCGTCCCAGCTTTTGAGTTCGGCGAGGGCCTCGCTCGCCTGATCCGGCGTCTTGGTGATCACGGGGATGCGGTAGACGATATTTGGCACGTCCTCGCCTCGCGCGAGCTTAACCGCGAGTTCGCCGGTCTTGCGGCCGATTTCAGGGAAGGGCGAGTCGCAGCTGAAGACCACCGGCACCTGCTTGGCCGCCCAGGCTTCAAGGAACTGGGTCGACAGGTAGTGATTGAACAGCGGAACGTCGTCCCTGTTCATCTGTTTCAGCGCCTGCGCCGCGCCGAGCGTGAATGGCCACCACCACGAGATGAAGGCCGCAAGCGAACCAGGCTCCGGATGGGCCTGCAAAAGCGACAGCATGTTCTTACGGCCGACCGAAATCTCATCGGTCGTGCCCTGGCCGCCGTCGATGAAGGGCAGCACCTTCATGCGCGGCTCGTAGCGGCACATGAGTTCGAACATGTCCACTTCCATGTCGAACGGCGTGAAATAACCACGCTGTTCCGCGGTCTGGGCGAAGGTGCCCTGGCGGCCGGTATAGTTCTGAACGAAGTAGCCGAGCGTGGTCGCAGTTCCCCAGACATCGTCCATGACGGCCGGTGAATTCTTGACCGGAATGGTGAAGCCGACCGTCTTGATGCCTCTCTTGTGCGCCTCGTCCGCAATATAGGCGGTTTCGGATTTTTTCGGGTAGATCCCCATCACAAACGC
>NZ_RZQI01000207.1:0-7826 GCF_003998335.1 Mesorhizobium sp. M7A.F.Ca.CA.002.05.1.1
GATAGGGGCCGAAGCGACCGCTGCGCAGCGTGATTTCCTCTGACGTGTAGGGGTCCTTGCCGATGACCTTGGTGCCGTCCTCGCCGCCGCCATTTTCGCCATTGGGATTGGCGGCATCGCCGAGCTGGCGGGTGAAGGAGCATTCCGGATAGTTCGAGCAGCCGACAAAGGCGCCGAACTTGCCGAGCTTCAGCGACAGATTGCCGGTGCCGCATTTCGGGCAGATGCGCGGATTGGAGCCGTCCTCCCGCGTCGGGAACACCAGCGGCGCCAGTTCCTCATTGAGCGCGTCGAGCACGTCGGTGACGCGCAGTTCCTTGATGTCGGCGACGGCGCCGGAAAAATCCTTCCAGAAATCGCGCAGCACGTCCTTCCAGGCGAGCTTGCCGTCGGAAATCTCGTCGAGCTTTTCCTCGAGGGACGCGGTGAAGTCGTATTCGACATAACGCTTGAAGAAGCTTTCAAGAAAGGCCGACAGCAGCCGGCCCTTGGCCTGCGGCACCAGCCGGCGCTTGTCGATGGTGACGTAGTCACGGTCCTCGAGCGTCTTCAGGATCGCCGTGTACGTGGAGGGCCGGCCGATGCCGAGTTCTTCCAGCTTCTTGATCAGCGAGGCTTCGGAATAGCGCGGCGGCGGCTCGGTGGTGTGCTGGGTCGCGTTGATCGCCTGGCGCGCTAGCTGCTCGCCGGCGCGGATCTCGGGCAGGCGGCGATTTTCCTCGTCTTCCGCATCGTCGTCCTTCTGGTCGGTGTAGGCGGCGATGAAACCGTCGAACCGAACGACCGAACCGATGGCACGCAGCTCTGCGGTGCGCGATCCGTTGACCGCTTCGATCTCGGCGGTGGTGCGCTCGATCTCGGCTGGCTGCATCTGGCTGGCGATGGCGCGCTTCCAGATCAGCTCATAGAGTCGCATCTGGTCGGAATCGAGATATTGCCTGACCGATGCCGGGGTGCGCATGAAATCCGTCGGGCGGATCGCTTCGTGCGCTTCCTGGGCGTTCTTGGCCTTGGCGGTATACTGGCGCGGCTTTTCCGGCAGGTATTTTGCGCCGAATTCCTTGGCAATGGCGTCGCGTGCGGCGTCGATCGCCTCGGGTGCCATCTGCACGCCGTCGGTTCGCATATAGGTGATGAGACCTGTGGTCTCGCCGCCGATCTCCATGCCTTCATAGAGCCGTTGCGCCACCTGCATGGTGCGGCTGGCCGAGAAGCCCAGGCCCGATGAGGCGGCCTGCTGCAGCGTCGAAGTGGTGAAGGGCGGGCCGGGATTGCGCTTGGTCGGCTTGGCTTCGACCGACACCGCCTTGAAGGTCGCGCCTTCGAGCATCGACTTGATGTCGTCGGCCTGCGCCTTGTTGGAAATGTCGAGCTTTTGCAGCTTCTTGCGATCGAAGGCAGTCAGCCGCGCTTCGAAATTCTCGTTGCGCGGCGTGCCCAGCAGTGCAGCGATCTGCCAGTATTCCTCGCGGAGGAAGCGCTCTATTTCGGATTCGCGGTCGCAGACGAGACGCAGCGCAACCGACTGGACGCGGCCGGCCGAGCGGGCGCCCGGCAGCTTGCGCCACAGCACCGGCGACAGCGTGAAGCCGACGAGATAATCCAGCGCCCGGCGGGCGAGATAGGCATCGACCAGCGGCGCATCGATCTGGCGCGGATTGGCCATCGCCTCCAGCACCGACGATTTGGTGATGGCGTTGAAGACGACGCGGCTGACCGGCTTGTCCTTCAGCGCGCGCTTCTGCTTCAGCACCTCCAGCACATGCCAGGAGATGGCTTCACCTTCGCGATCCGGGTCGGTGGCGAGGATCAGGCCATCGGCATCCTTGACCGCCTTGGCGATGTCGGCGAGTCGCTTGCCCGAGGCGGTGTCGACCGCCCAGGACATGGCGAAATCCTCATCCGGACGCACCGAGCCGTCCTTGGCCGGCAAATCCCTGATATGGCCGAACGAGGCCAGAACCTTGTAGTTCTTGCCGAGATATTTGTTGATTGTCTTCGCCTTGGCCGGCGATTCGACGACGACGACGTCCATGAGGTCTCATATCAGCTGTGGTGCGGCAGAAGAATTCCGCTGCGCGCGACGAAATCTCGTTCTATTTGTCGCTCACATGGCCGCGCTTTTGCATCCGGTCAAGGGGAAGCGCCCAAATTGCGGGCCGGCCCGCGGCAATACACTCTTAGAGTGTATGGAGAAAATCACAGAATTTGGGAAAGGGAGATGGTGGTCTCAAGTCAGCGGAAACGACTGGTTTTCATTTTCGCCGAGTCGCGGAAAGCTGCTGGAGCAGTGGCATCGGGGCGACGCCAGTGGCAAATTGATCGACGCTGGCCGCCGGCTGCATAGAGCGATGCCTGGCGACCAGCCTTGTTCCGCCATCAGGCGTGAATGTATTGAGTATCTTAGTCGGCCTTGACGATATGCCAGACTTCGCCGACGCCGTCGCCGGTCACATCGCCGGGCTTCTCGTCCTTGATGAAGGTGTAGACCGGCTTGCCGTCATAGGCCCACATCTTGGTGCCGTCGGTGCGGTCGACAACGGTCCATTCGTCGTCCGCCTTGGCGCCGGCTTCGGCTTTCAGCGGCGGCCAGTTGGTGGCGCATTTGTCGTAGCAATTGCTCTTGCCCTTCTCGTCCTTGTCATAGGTGTAGAGCGTCATGCCATTGGCGTCGGTGTAGATCTTGGTGCCATTGACCTCGGCTTCCTTCCACGCGTCGGCGGCGAAGGATGCGGCGGTGCTGAGCAGAAGCGCTGCCAGTCCTGCGGTTATGGTTTTCATGGAAATCTCCCTGACTGGTATCTGGAGACGCGCGGGAAATCGCGGCCTCGCTGTGTCAACGCCCAGGGGCTGCCGTTTCTTCCCCGGCAAGCATGATCTTGCCAACACAATGGTGATTGGTGGACAAGGCTGCGCGTCGCTATATCAGCGGCACGACAGTGGAGTTCCTGGAAATGGCATTGGACATCGGCTATGTCAGCGCGGTCGGGGCGGGAGCCATCTCGTTCCTGTCGCCTTGCGTGCTGCCGCTGGTGCCGCCCTATCTCTGCTATATGGCCGGCGTGTCGGTCGACGATTTCCGTGGCAATGCGGGAACTACGGCGAGGGAAGGCGCGCGCGGCGCGCTGCTTTATTCCTCGATCGCCTTCGTGCTCGGCTTCTCGACCGTCTTTGTCGCGCTTGGCGCCGGGGCCTCGACCATCGGCCGGCTGCTGCGTATCTGGCAGGAGCCGCTGGCGATGGGCGCCGGTGTGCTGATCATCCTCATGGGCCTGAATTTCCTCGGTATCCTGCGCATTCCGCTGCTTTCACGCGAGGCGCGCTTCCAGTCGCAGGGCAAGCCGGCAAGCGCCGTCGCCGCCTATGTCATGGGGTTGGCCTTCGCCTTCGGCTGGACGCCCTGCATCGGTCCGGTGCTCGGTCCGATCCTGACGCTGGCCGGCGGCCGCGAGACGGTGGGCGAGGGCGCGCTGCTGCTCGCCGCCTATTCGCTCGGGCTGGGTATCCCGTTCCTGATCGCCGCCCTGTTTTCCGGCGCCTTCATGCGCTTCCTTGGCAAATTCCGCGTCCATCTCGGCCGCGTCGAAAAAGCGATCGGCGCGCTGCTGGTGGTCGCCGGCGTGTTTTTCCTCACCGGCGGCGTGCAGACGGTGTCTTACTGGCTGCTGGAAAATTTCCCGGTGCTGGGGCGGCTGGGGTAGGTCGCGTCGGCGGAACGATGCACGGCAGCCCGCATTTGCAGTACCGTTGATCAACACTTTTTCGAGCCGGGAGGCGAGAATGGTAGCCAAGGCGGATGTGCGAAAATTCTTCAAGGTCTATGAGAAAATCTACAATGACGCGATCGCCGACACCGTCGATCTCAACGACGTCGCGGACATGTATTCGGCCGGTTTTGTCTCGGTGACGCCGGCAGCGGTCATGGTTGGCGAGAATGGCGAGCAGTTGAAGGCCATCATGACAAAGGGTTTTGGCCTATCGTGCCCTCGGCAGCAAGAGGATGACCTGCAAGGAGGTCTCTGTGACACCTGTCGACCAGGACCATTGCGTGGCTGAGGTAAACTGGGCCGGTGACTATGAACGCAAGGATGGGAGTCCCGTGACCATCGACTTTGCGGTCAACTATCTCGTCGAAAAGCGCGACGGCAAGCTGAAGGTGTTTGGCTGGATATCAGGTGACGAGCAGGCGGAATTCAGGAAACACGGCCTGTTGTAGGTGTGCTGACTGCCGAATTCCGTTTTAAGACCCGCTGATTAAGAGTCAGCTGCTCCGCCATCTCACCGAAATTTAACCGCATTGGTGAAGCAAGGCGCCACTGCTAGCATGCTTTGATTCCCAACCCTTTTCATATGGTTGTCCCTTCCATGAGCCAGAGATCCTGCCTGTCCGTCATTCTCGCCGCCGGCGAAGGCACGCGCATGAAGAGCGTGCTGCCGAAGGTGCTGCACCAGATCGCCGGCCTGCCGATGGTCGCCCATGTGGTGAAGGCAGCCGAAGCCGCCGGCGCCGGCAGCCAGGCGCTGGTGATCGGCCATGGCGCCGACGAGATGCGCAAGGCTGCGGCAAAGTTCGCGCCGAAGGCCGAGACTTTCGTGCAGGAGAAGCGCCTTGGCACCGCGCACGCCGTGCTGGCCGCACGCGATGCGATATCAAAGGGTTATGACGACGTCCTGGTGATGTTTGGCGACACGCCGCTGATCGACGCCGATGCGCTGACCGTGGCGCGGCTGAAGTTGGCCGAGGGCGCCGCCGTCGTCGTGATCGGCTTCCGCCCGCCCAGCCCGACCGGCTATGGCAGGCTGATCGAGAAGGACGGCAAATTGGTGGCCATCCGCGAGGAGAAGGACTGTTCCGAGGAGGAAAGAAAGATCGGCTTCTGCAATGCCGGCATGATGGCGGTGGCCGGCGCCCACGTGCTGACGCTGCTCGATCAGGTTGGCAATAAGAATGCCAAAGGCGAATATTATCTCACCGACATTGTCGAGATCGCCAGTGCGCGAGGCCTCGATGTCGTCGCCACCGAAGCCAGCTTCGAAAGCGCACTCGGTATCAACAACCGCGCCGAACTTGCGCAAGCCGAGGGCATATGGCAGGCGCGCCGGCGGCATGAAGCGATGCTGTCGGGCGTGACGCTGATCGCGCCGGAGACCGTGTATTTCTCGCACGACACCGAGATCGGCACTGACACGATCGTCGAGCCCAATGTCTGGTTCGGTCCGGGTGTGAAGATTGCGACGGGCGCCAAGATACATGCGTTCAGCCACATCGAAGGCGCCACCATTGCGTCCAATTGCGATGTCGGGCCATACGCGCGACTGCGGCCGGGTGCTGATCTCCGGGACAAGGCCAAGGTCGGCAATTTCTGCGAGGTCAAGCAGGCGGTTATCGAAGAGGGCGCCAAGGTCAACCATTTGACCTATATCGGCGATGCCCGCGTCGGCGCGGGAGCCAATATCGGCGCCGGCACCATCACCTGCAATTATGACGGCTATTCGAAATTCTTCACGGACATCGGCGAGGGCGCGTTCATTGGCTCTAATTCGTCGCTGGTGGCACCTGTCACCATCGGCAAGGGCGGCTACATTGCCTCGGGCAGCGTGATCACCGAAAGCGTGCCCGACGATGCGCTGGCCTTCGGCCGTGCTCGCCAGAAGACGATCCCGGGCAAGGGCAAGGAATTGCGCGAACGCTTTGCTTCGGCCGCGGCTGCGAAGAAAAAGTAAGACCAGCCCGCAAAAAACCGAACGATTGCAGTAACCGGATTGCAAGAGCGGTCTGTCATGGTGCATCGACAAGAATGAGCGTTCCGTTACACGGGACGAAATGCAATGTGACTTTCGCGGCAGGCCGGCCATCCCTAAATAGCGCTGGTTTTCCACGGGGACTCGGGGGCTGTCTGCATGTGCGGTATCGTTGGAATCGTCGGCCACTCGCAGGTTGCGCCGCTCATCGTCGACGCGCTGAAGCGGTTGGAATATCGCGGCTATGACTCGGCCGGCGTCGCCACCATCGAGCACGGCCAGCTTGCTCGCCGCCGCGCCGAAGGCAAGCTGATCAACCTCGAGCGCCGGCTCAAGGACGAGCCGCTCGACGGTACGATCGGCATCGGTCACACACGCTGGGCGACACACGGCGTGCCCAACGAGACCAATGCGCATCCGCATTTTTCCGACGGTGTCGCCATCGTCCATAACGGCATCATCGAGAATTTCGCCGAATTGCGCGAAGAACTGATCCGCGATGGCTATTCTTTCTCCTCGCAGACCGACACCGAGGTCGTCGCCCATCTGGTGGCGCGCGAACTCGCCAAAGGCCTGAAGCCGGTCGAGGCCGCGCACCAGGCGCTGAAGCGGCTGGAAGGCGCCTTTGCGCTGGCAATCATGTTCAAGGGCGACGAGGACCTGATCGTCGGCGCGCGCAATGGTCCGCCTTTGGCTGTCGGCCATGGCGATGGCGAGATGTTTTTGGGCTCCGACGCCATCGCGCTCGCACCGTTCACCAATTCGATCACCTATCTCGAAGATGGCGACTGGGCGGTGGTGCGCCGCGACGGCGTCACCATCTTCGACATCGACGGCACAAAGGTCGACCGCAAGCGCCAGCAGTCGCTTTCGACCAGCTTCATGGTCGACAAGGGCAATCGGCGCCATTTCATGGAGAAGGAGATCCATGAGCAGCCCGAAGTGATCTCGCATACCTTGGCGAATTATCTCGATTTTGTCGGCGGCGTCTCCAAGCCGCTGGATCTGCCGTTCAATTTCGCAGAGATCAACCGGCTGGCGATTTCGGCCTGCGGTACCGCCTATCTTGCCGGCCTGATCGGCAAATACTGGTTCGAGCGCTACGCGCGCCTGCCCGTCGACATCGATGTCGCCTCCGAATTCCGTTACCGCGAAATGCCATTGTCGAAGAACGACGCGGCGTTCTTCATTTCGCAGTCCGGTGAGACTGCCGACACGCTGGCCTCGCTGCGTTATTGCCGCAAGGCCGGCATGAAGATCGGCGCGATCGTCAATGTGCGCGAATTGACCATGGCGCGCGAATCCGATGTCGTGCTGCCGACGCTCGCCGGGCCGGAGATCGGCGTTGCCTCGACCAAGGCGTTCACCTGCCAGCTGTCCGTGCTGGCATCGCTTGCCGTGCGGGCCGGCGTGGCGCGCGGGACAATCTCGAAAGAACAAGAGAAGACCCTGGTGCGCGCGCTATCGGAAGCGCCGCGCTATGCCAATCAGGTGCTCAAGCTTGAAGAGCAGATCGAACGGATCGCGCGTGAACTCTCACGCTACAAGGACGTGCTCTATCTCGGCCGCGACACCAACTTTCCGCTGGCCATGGAAGGCGCGCTGAAACTCAAGGAAATCTCCTATATCCACGCCGAGGGCTATGCGGCCGGCGAGCTGAAGCATGGACCGATCGCGCTGATCGATGAGAACATGCCGGTCATCGTCATTGCGCCGCACGACCACATTTTCGAAAAAACCGTGTCGAACATGCAGGAAGTGGCGGCGCGCGGCGGCAAGATCATCCTGATCACCGACAGCAAGGGTGCGGCGCTGACGAGCGTCAAGACGATGGAGACGATCATCCTGCCGGACGTGCCGGAAATCATCTCGCCGATCATCTACGCGCTGCCGATCCAGATGCTGGCCTATTTTACCGCCGTCTTCATGGGCACCGACGTCGACCAGCCGCGCAATCTGGCGAAATCGGTGACGGTGGAATAGGCCTCATCCTTTCGTCATCCACGGGCGTAGCGGGAGCGAAGCTCCTGCGCAGACCCGAGGATCCATTCCGTGGCGTCGGCCGAAGAATGCAACCCCTCAAG
>NZ_RZQI01000208.1:0-7794 GCF_003998335.1 Mesorhizobium sp. M7A.F.Ca.CA.002.05.1.1
TCATATAGGCGCGCAGGCCCTGATCGATGTCGGCACCGACGCTGACGCCGGGCACGGCGCGCGTCTGGTAGTTGCGAATGGGATCAGCCATTGTAGTCCTCTATTGCTTCTGCCCCGTCGGGTGTCAGGTCCTTCCGGACCCAGGCGCCGCTGGCAGGGCTCCAGCATGCCTGTGGCGAAATATGATGGTTATTCGCGTCAAGAACAAGTCCGTAACCGGATGTAACGGTTCGTGACAGGGCGAAGTGCCGATTCTTCGGCTTTTCGGAGGGCTTTCTTACCAAGATTTAATCCAGGATGCCCATTTCCGGGCCTGTCGTCACAAATTGCGCAGCACCGGTGCTGCCTTGTGGCCGAGCACCCGCCAGGTGCCGGCAAGACCAATGCCGACCGTGATCACCAGCGAAAACAGAATGGTCGCCACTGCCACCTCGGGCATGAAATGCGACGGCAATGTCATGATGCGCGCGACGACGAACCAGGCCGCCGCACTGCCCGCCGCCAGCGCGAAGATGGCGGTGGCCAGTCCGATCAGCATGTATTCGAGCGAGAAGGCCGATATCAGCGTCGTGCGTGTCGCCCCCAGCGTCTTCAGCACCACCGCATCATGGATGCGCGCCCGGTTGCCGGCGGCGAGCGCGCCGGCCAGCACCAGCACCGAAGCGATCAGCGCCACGCCGGCCGCGGCTCGGATCGCCGAGCCGAGCTGTCCGACCAGCCGGTTGACGACATCGAGCGCGTCCTTGACCCGCACCGTCGTCACCGCCGGGAAGGCGCGGGTGACGGCGTTGAGGATGCGGGCGTCGTCGGCCGTCGAGGTACTCTTTTCGGTCAGCGTCGCCATCCAGCCATGCGGGGCGCCCGCGAATGTGTTGGGCGAGAACACCATGACGAAATTGATGCCCATCGTCTCCCACTCGACCTGGCGGAAATTGGCGATCCTGGCGGTGACATTGCGTCCCAGCACGTTGACGGTGATGGTATCGCCGAGCTTCAGCCCGATCTCCTTGCCTTCCTGCGCCGAAAACGAAACCAGCGGCTCGCCGCTGTAATTTTCGGGCCACCAACTGCCCTCGGTCAACGTCGCGTTCTCCGGCTGCCGGGTGTCATAGGTCAGGCCGCGGTCGCCCCTCAGCACCCAGGCGCCTTCCGCCGGCACCTTCACCTTGTCGACATCGATACCGTTCAGCGCCATCACCCGGCCGCGCAGCATCGGCACCTTGGCCAGCACACCCTGCGGCGCCTCCTTGCCGATCAGCGCCGAGAACGACGCGACATCGGCGCTCTGGATGTCGACGAAGAAGAAGTTCGGCGCCCGTTCCGGCAGGCTGCCGGAGATCTGCCGCCTGAGATTGCCGTCGATCAGCGCCAGCGTCACCAGCAGCGTCAGGCCGAGCCCCAAGGACAGCACCACCGATGGCGTCAGCGCGCCTGGCCGATGGATGTTGCCGATAGCGAGCCTGAGCGCCACGAAGCGCACGCGCGGGCTCTTCCTGGCCGCCCATTGCACCAGTGCGCAGACCACGCGCAGCACCAGGAAGGCGAAGACGGTAGCGCCGACAAAGATCGAGGCGATGCGCTGGTCGCCGGAAAACAGAATGGCCAGCGCCGCCAGCAACAGCGCGATGCCTATGGCCGCCGCGACATAGGCGGGGCGCGGCAAGCCGCGGCCTTCCAGCCCCATCTCGCGAAACAGCGCGGTTGCCGGCACATCGCGGGCGCGGCCGAGCGGCAGCAACGCGAAAGCCAACGTCACCAGCAGGCCGAACAGCGCCGCCATGCCGAGCGCGCCGGGATAGAAGCCGCCTGCGGCCGGCACCGGAATGACGGATTGCAAGGCCGCACTCGCTGCGAACGGCATCAGCGCGCCGAGCACAAGGCCCAGCACGATACCCAATGCGGCAATGATCAGGATCTGCACCAGATAGACGGCAAAGACGAAGCCGCCCGAAGCGCCCAGGCTCTTGAAGGTGGCGATCACGCCGCGCTTGCCGTCGAGATAGGCGCGCACCGCATTGGCGACGCCCACACCGCCGACCACCAGCGCCGTCAGCCCGACCAGGGTCAGGAACTGAGAGAAACGTTCAATGTTCGACGACAGCGCGGGCGCCGCGTTGCTGCGTGTGCGGATCGACCAGCCTGCTTCGGGGAAATCCGTGGCCGCCTGGTCCTGGACGCCCTTCAGTCGCGCCTCGTCGGCGTCTGCCGGTAGGCGGATCTTGTAGGCATTCTCGACCAGGCTGCCCGGCTGGATCAGTCCAGTGGCCGCCAGCCCGTCCGTCGAGATCATCAGCCTTGGCGCGAAGCCGAAACCGTCGGACACGGCGTCCGGTTCGGCGACCAGCCTGGCGCGCAGTTCGAAAGTGGCGGTACCAAGCTTCAGCCGGTCGCCGATCTTGACGTGCAGCCGCTCGAACAGAAGGTCGGGTGCCGCCGCACCGAAGACGCCGAACTCTTCGCCGAACAGTTCCTGTTTCGACAGTGCCGGCTCGGTCTCCAGCGTGCCATAGAGAGGATAGGCATGGTCGACCGCCTTGGCCTCGACCAGCGCCTGGTCGGATCCGTCGGCCAGACGCGCCATCGAACGCATGCTGGCGGTCCGGGAAACTGTGCCGAGCCCGTCAAGGAAGCTGCGCTCCGCCTGGCTGGCGTCACGCTGATTGATCTCGAAGCGAAGGTCGCCGCCCAGCAGCGTCTGGCCCTGATTTGCGACACCGGCGGTGATCGAACGCGCCACCGAGTTGACGCCGCCGATGGCCGCGACGCCGAGCGCGATGCAGGCGAGAAAGATCAGGAAGCCGGACAGGCCGCCGCGCATCTCGCGCAACGAGAAGCGGACCGCGAGCCTCAACGTCCGGGACAGCGGCATCAGGCCGTCACCTTGACAGGCGCCGGCGCCTCGATCCGGCCCGAGCGCATCGATACCTGGCGCGAACAGCGTGCCGCGAGCGCCGGATCATGGGTCACCAGCACCAGCGTCATGCCGCGCTCGGCCGCCTTGGCAAACAGGAGGTCGGCGACCTGCCGCCCGGTCGCCTGGTCGAGATTGCCGGTCGGCTCGTCGGCGATCAGGATGCGCGGCGACGGCGCCAATGCGCGGGCGATCGCCACGCGCTGCTGCTCGCCGCCCGACAATTCGCCGGGATAGTGGGTGACGCGGTCGCTGAGGCCAACCGCCTCCAGCTCGCGCGCCGCCACCGAAAACGGATCGGCATGGCCGGCCAGCTCCAGCGGCACCGCGACATTTTCGAGCGCCGTCATGTTGGGAATGAGATGGAAGGACTGGAACACGATGCCAATGTTTCGGCCTCGAAACGAAGCAATCTGGTCCTCGCTTTTGCCGTTGAGCAACTCACCAGCGATTCGGACCGTACCCGAATCGACCCTTTCCAGGCCTGCCAGGACCATCAGCAATGTCGACTTGCCGGAGCCCGAAGGCCCGACGATGCCGGTCGCCTCCCGGGTCGCCACATCAAGGCTGACACCCTTCAGCACATGGACCGATGAAGCGCCCTCGCCAAGGGTCAGGGATACATCTTTCAGCGCGATGACGGCTTCTGTCAAAATGAAATCGTCCTATAATCTGGGAAGGCTCTGCTTGCCGGAAGCCGTCGACTGAAGAATTCCTAGCTCATATGGGGCCTGCCGCATGTCTTTCAAACGCAGTATTGCCGCAGGCCTCATGGTTTTCCTCGCCATTTGCGGCGCCATGCCGTCAGCGCGTGCCGAGCCGTTCAAAATCGTCGGCTTCGGCGACAGCCTGACGGCGGGCTATGGCCTTGGGCCTGACCAGGGCTTTACCGACAGGCTGCAGGCTGCCCTTCGCGCCAAAGGCCATGATGTGAGCGTCGCCAATGCCGGCGTTTCCGGCGACACGACGAGCGGTGGCCTGGCGCGGCTCGACTGGTCGGTGCCCGACGGCACGCAACTGGTCATCCTCGAACTCGGCGCCAACGACATGCTGCGCGGCGTTTCGCCCGACATCACCAGGAAGAACCTCGACGAGATGCTGAGCAAGCTGAAGCAGCGCAAGATTGCCGTGCTTCTGGCCGGCATGCGTGCCGCACCCAATCTTGGCCCCGACTACCAGAATGCGTTCGACGCCATTTTTCCGGACCTGGCGAAGAAATACGACGTCGTACTCTACCCGTTCTTTCTCGACGGCGTCGCCGGCCAGCCCGGCATGCAACTCGAGGACGGCCTGCATCCGAGCGTTGAAGGCGTCGACCAGATAGTCGAACGCATCCTGCCGACGGTCGAGAAGGTGATCGCTGCAGTGCCGGGCGATTCCTAGCGGATTGGAACTGTTTCCGCGCAGGGGGCTTTTAACAGGGACTGTGGCCAACAAACCTCTTGCTCCGTTTGACTATCGATGATTCGCTGGGGATGACAGTTCGATTCGAGGAAGGGAGGCTCTTCATGCCGCGTCTTTTCACCGCCCTCGAAATTCCGCGTGACGCTGCCCTTTCGCTGTCCCTGCTGCGGGGCGGCTTGCCGGGAGCCCGCTGGATCGATGTCGAAAACTACCATCTGACGCTGCGCTTCATCGGCGATGTTCCCGGCCATGTCGCCGACGAGATCGCCAACGCGCTCGACCGCGTCCACCGCCCTTCCTTCTCGCTGGCGCTGTCCGGCGTCGGCGCTTTCGGCCAGAAGAAGCCACATGCGGTGTGGGCAGGCGCTTCCGCCTCGCCCGGTCTGGCCGCCCTTCAGGGCGAGATCGACCGCATCTGCCAGCGGCTCGGCATCCCGGCCGATCCCCGCAAGTTCATGCCGCATGTCACGCTGGCACGCTTACGCAATTCGACCCCGCTGGACGTCGCCCAATATCTGTCGGCGCGCGGCAATTTCTCGACGCTGCCGTTCCGCGTCGGCCGTTTCGTGCTGATGTCGTCGCGCGATTCGGTCGGCGGTGGACCCTACATCGTCGAGGAAGCCTGGCCGCTGTCAGGCACGGACGCCCGCGCGTCCAGCCTTGTCGCCAGCGCCTCCGACGCCTCGCGGATCATGCGATAGGCGGAAGCGAAGGCTTCTGCCTCGTCATGATAAGGATCCGGCACGTCGCGTGCCTTTCCCTGCGCGAACTCCAGGAACAGATGGATGCGGTCCTGCACGGCCGCCGGCGCCAGCGCCTTCAGGTCGGCGACATTCGACCGGTCCATGCCGAGGATCAGGTCGAAACGGTGGAGGTCCTGCGGCGTGACCTTGCGCGCCCTTTGCCCGGAAATGTCGACGCCGTGCCGCACCGCGATCGCGATCGCGCGTCGATCGGGGGCAGAGCCGGCCTCCCAGTCACTGGTTCCCGCTGAATCGAGCAGGATATCCCGGGCCGACCCGCGCTCGGCCCAAACCGCGCGGAAGACACCTTCCGCCAACGGCGACCGGCAGATATTGCCGAGGCAGACGAAGAGAATGGAGTTTATGGGCTTCGCGCTCATCGATCCGTCGCTATGGTAAGGGTCGTTTTCGAATAGCACAGGATATGGACATGGCGAGAGAGAAACTGGGCAGGCAAGCCGCTGAAGCCGCATTGACCGGTCTTGACGGCTGGGCGCTGGCGGAAGACGGCGCTTCCATCAAGCGCACATTCACCTTCGCGAATTTCTCCGAGGCTTTCGCCTTCATGACCCGCGTCGCGCTTGCCGCCGAGACGATGGACCATCATCCCGACTGGTCGAATGTCTACAAGACCGTCGATGTGACGCTGAACACTCACGACGCCGGCGGCGTCACCACGCTCGATATCGATCTGGCCAAGAAAATGAACCGCTTTGCCGGCGCCTGAGGCCTGGTATCGCCTCGGCAGGCCCAAATCGGCACCAGCATCTTGTAGCGGGGGTCGGGTTTCACCACATTTTCCCCCGCGGGCATGCGCCGGATGCGCATGGGCGCTCGCAAGGAGACACTGATGGCGCAACAATCCGGTTTTGATTTCTTCGGCTTTGGCGGCAAGCTGGCAAACGAGAGCGAAGTGCGCGAGAAATTCTGGCGCACAGCCAAGAAGGCCGCGCTGCAGATCCCCTACATGGAAGAGGTCGTGGCCGCCTACTACTGCGCCATGGACAAGAACACCCCGCTGCGCGCCAAAGGCATTCTGCTCGCGGCGCTCGGTTATTTCGTGCTGCCGGTGGATGTCATCCCCGACTTCGTCTTCGGGCTTGGCTTCACCGACGACATCGCCGTGCTCACCGCCGCGATCACCGCCGTCAGCGCCCACATCACCACTGCGCACCGGCAAGCCGCCAGGGACGCCATGGCCGACAAGGGCTGAACTCACGCACGGAACGCCGTTGAAGCCGGCTTTCTGCGGCAGCGTAAAAAGTCAAACTCTTGCCGCTTTCGTGGCCTCCAAGTCGCCAAAGGGATGTCGCGCCAGCCGCTCGCAAGGCGGCGGCGCGGCAATGGCGGCGGTTTCCTCGGGGTGAGGGTCCTTTTCTCTTCGGAAATTCACCGTTTGGTAACCCAGATTAAATCAAAATGAAGCGACGGGCAGGACGCCAAGCCGGCCTGCCTCCGCACCATTTGGAATACGGGAAAAGCGATGCGCGGATTAATTGCACTAGTTTCGAGCCTGGTCCTGGTGGCCGTGGCAGCGCCGGCGCTGGCGCAGTCGGCGACCAAGATCGGCCAGCACAATGCCTGGGGCACCTACAGTTACCAGGCATCGGGCGGCAAGGTCTGCTATGTCCTGACCGTGCCGACCGACAAGCAGCCGCCTACGCTCGATCATGGCGACATGTTCTTCTTCGTCAGCCAGCGGCCCGGCCAGCAAGTGTCCTACGAGCCGCAATTCATTGCCGGCTACAACTTCCAGGACGGCTCCAAGGCCACCGTGACCATCGACAAGAAGACGTTTTCGATGTTCACCCGCGGAAAATCGGCCTGGGTCGAGAATGCCGCCGAGGAGCCGGTGCTGATCGCCGCCATGAAGACCGGCACCGACATGAAGGTGACGGCGAAGTCCGGCCGCGGCAATCCCACCTCCTATGTCTTCTCGCTGAAAGGTATTTCGGCGGCGCTGACGTCGATTGCCAAGTGCAAATAGGCAAGGAGTGCAGGCACGCACTTCGCTTTGAATGAAAGGCCGGGCCGCGAAGCCCGGCCTTTTTGCTTTCAGCCTTGCGCCGATCCCGGCCCGGCCTCCGCCCGCCGCCGCCGGATCGCCTCGGCGATGAAAACACGCGACAGCGCGTGGTAGAGCGGCTCGTGCGAGATCATCCGCGCCGTACCGTAGCCCAGCATCGAGGCCAGCATCAGCGCGATGACATTGTCGTGATTGCCGGTCATCTCCAGGATGATGACGAAAGCCGTCATCGGCGCCTGCACCACCCCGGCGAAATAGCCGGCCATGCCGAGCAGTGCCGCAGCCCCCGTGCTGGCGCCGAAGAGGAGGCCGAGCGAACTGCCGATGCCGGCGCCGACCGCCAGCGAGGGCGCGAAGATGCCGCCCGGAATGCCCGAGATCATCGACAGCAGTCCCGCCAGGAACTTTTCGGCAAAGAAGAACCATGGCAGCGGCGTGCCTTCGACGGCGCCCCGTGCCTGCACGTAACCGGTGCCGAAGGTCAGCCCGCCCGAGGCGATGCCGATCACTGCAACCAGCAGCCCGCAGACGGCCGCGACCAGCAAAGCGCGCTGCAAAGGCTGCCCAGTGTTCCAGCGCCGGATCCGGCGTGTCGCCTTCAACGCCAGCAGCGAAAACAGCGCGCCGAGCCCGCCGCCGATGACGCCGCAGGCGATCACCAGCGGCCACTCGGCGGCAAACGAGATCGTGTCCTTGGCGACGCCGAAATA
>NZ_RZQI01000209.1:0-7765 GCF_003998335.1 Mesorhizobium sp. M7A.F.Ca.CA.002.05.1.1
CGGCCTTGCGTGACCTCGATCGCCGTCTCGATCATCGACAGGGTAAATCCCTTGATGCCGGCCGCGAAATGCTGAACCATCCGATCGAGGCCTTGCCGCATGCCCGCGAGACGGTCGAAAAGCTTGCCGGCGCATTCCGCCTCGTGCTGATCACCAAGGGCGACCTCTTCGATCAGGAGCGCAAGCTGGCTGGCTCTGGCCTTGGCGATCTGTTCGACGCGGTCGAGATCGTCAGTGACAAGAATGCTGCCACCTATAGCAGGATCTTCAGCCGCCACGGCGATGGTGCCGCGAAGAGCATGATGGTCGGCAACTCGCTGAAGTCGGATGTGGTACCGGCCATCGAGGCCGGCGGTTGGGGCGTCCACGTGCCGCATGAACTGACCTGGGTGCTGGAGCATGTCGAGGCGCCGGTGGCTGAAACGAGATACCGCCAGATATCCGATCTCGGACAACTGCCCGGACTGATCGAAAGCATCGTGAATGCAGGTTGATCACAGGATCCAGCTGTTTGTTTTCTGATTCCCGGACGGAAACTCCGCGCACTTTTTCTGGCTGCTCTAGCGGCCAATCAGGCGATCGATCACCGGTTGCAACCGTTCGGGCGTGATCGGCTTGGCGACCACCACGTCGATGATACCAGACAGGCCCAGACTTTCCCTGGTGCCATTCTTGGTTGACAGCAGGATTACTGGTGGCAGCGATTTGCCCGAGGCGCGGCGCAACGCGTCGATGCTGGACATCAGATTGTCGCAGTCCTTGTTGTCGGCGCCGCCGTCAAGGACAACCGCGCCGGGAATGAGCGACCGCAAGATCCTTGCCGCCGTGTCGGGAGATTCGGAAATCGGCTTGAGCCCGGATCGCTCGACGATCTTTGAAATCACCACGCGATTGATTGGCGATTTGCCGACGACAAGCACCTGCGACGGATCGCGGACCGCCTCGGTGGTTGAACCGCGGGTCACCGGATTCGGATGTCTTGGAGTCTCGCCTTCGCCATTCACCGGGCACACAAGTCGGCCAAGAAGCTCGCCCCTATTTCAATGCAGAGTTGAATCCGGAGCGCAATTGGCGTGAGATCGGAGCCTATGTCAAGTTGAAATAAAAGTGCCTGAAATCATCGCCGGAGCAGTGAATTTCAAGCAACGCTACTGTACTCAACTGTCCACAAGTGCGTTTCATAAAAAGAAAATTCACCTGCGCAGGGGCTGCGCAGGTGAAGGGCCGGTTGCATGGATTCCGGTCAGCCGTGGCGCTGCTGTGTGACGATCACCGGGATCAGCAGATCGCCCCAGTTGCCGTCGCCGCCATGATGTCGTGCCGAGCGCACGAGCTCCACCGAGACGCCCGCCTCGACCGCCTTCATCACCGACTGGTTGAGGCGGTGCAGGTCGTTGGCCAGCATGCGGATCGTCGCCTGCTGGTCGACGTTCATCGTCGTCGACTGTTCCTCGGCGCGTTCCTTGACACGGCTTATCGATGCCATTGGTCTTCTCCTTCCAAGCCCTGTTGGGCGTTTCCTCTGAGTTCTTCTGTTCGCTATTCGGCGGCCGGTTTGAACTGCGCGTGCTCTGTCGATTCATGCATGGCGGTGGTCGATGACTGGCCACCGGTGATCGCCATCGACACGGCGTCGAAATAACCGGTGCCGACTTCGCGCTGATGTTTGGTCGCGGTGTAGCCATCGGCCTCGGCCGCGAACTCCGCTTCCTGCAACTCGGAATAGGCCGCCATCTGCCGCGCCTTGTAGCCGCGCGCCAGTTCGAACATGCCGTAGTTGAGCTGGTGAAAGCCGGCGAGCGTGATGAACTGGAACTTGTAGCCCATGGCGCCGAGCTCCTTCTGGAACCTGGCGATCGTCGCGTCGTCGAGGTTCTTCTTCCAGTTGAACGAGGGCGAGCAATTGTAGGCGAGCAGCTTGTCGGGATGATGCTTGCGCACGCCCTCGGCGAATTTCCTGGCCTGCGTCAGGTCCGGCTTCGAGGTCTCGCACCAGATCAGATCCGCGTAAGGCGCATAGGCAATGGCGCGGGCGATGCAGGGCTCGATGCCGTTCCTGACATGGTAGAAGCCTTCCACCGTGCGGCCGGCGTCGTAGTCGACGAAAGGCTGGTCGCGTTCGTCGATGTCGGAGGTGAGCAGCTTGGCGGCTTCCGCATCGGTGCGCGCGACGACCAGGGTCGGCGTGCCCATCACGTCCGCCGCCAGGCGCGCGGCGTTGAGGTTGCGGATGTGCGCCGCGGTCGGGATCAGCACCTTGCCGCCGAGATGGCCGCATTTCTTTTCCGACGCCAACTGGTCCTCATAATGGACGCCGGCGGCGCCCGCCTCGATGAAGGCCTTCATGATTTCGAAGGCGTTGAGCGGTCCGCCGAAACCGGCTTCCGCGTCGGCGACGATTGGCGCGAACCATGTCTCGACCGAAAGCCCGTTGCCTTCGGACGTTTCGATCTGGTCGGCGCGCTGCAGCGTCCGGTTGATGCGCTTGACCAGTTCGGGCGCTGCATTGGCCGGATAGAGCGACTGGTCCGGATACATCGCGCCAGCCGTGTTGGCGTCGGCGGCAACCTGCCAGCCCGACAGGTAGATCGCTTTCAGCCCGGCGCGCACCTGCTGCATCGCCTGATTGCCGGACATGGCACCGAGCGCGTTGACGAAGTCCTCCTCATGGATGAGCTTCCACAGCCGGTTGGCACCCATTTCGGCGAGGCTCTGACGGATCTGCACCGAACCGCGCAGACGCTTCACAT
Organism: Mesorhizobium sp. M7A.F.Ca.CA.002.05.1.1; assembly: GCF_003998335.1. NCBI lineage: Bacteria > Pseudomonadati > Pseudomonadota > Alphaproteobacteria > Hyphomicrobiales > Phyllobacteriaceae > Mesorhizobium > Mesorhizobium sp. M7A.F.Ca.CA.002.05.1.1. The sequence goes on from NZ_RZQI01000209.1 coordinate 2,751, forward strand.
CCGCCGCGGAGTAGGGCCGTTCGATACCGTCGAAACGACCTTCCGGGGCCGATGGCACGAGGTTGTAAAAATCAGTCATTGGTCACTCCGAGGAATTGCTGAACTGTGTCAAGGCTTCAAGAATTTGGGGTCGTTGGGTTATGACTGGATTTACATTTCTGCGCGACATCAGCCACAAAAATCAGGGAAACCGACGGAATATAAGAGAAAACCTGTGTTGCGTTTGACAGAGGTGCGTTGTAAATTTGTCATTATTGTAAAAGGACCGAGCCCAGAAATTCGTGTAAATGCTGTAAAGGACAGTCCGTGGCTGACCAGAAGATTTTCGCCGGGCCGCGCATCCGCCGCATCCGCAACGCCAAGGGCCTGACGCAGACGGCGATGGCCGAGGGTCTTGGCATTTCGCCCTCCTATCTCAATCTGATCGAGCGCAACCAGCGGCCGCTGACGGTGCAGCTGATCCTCAGACTGGCCTCCGTCTACAAGGTCGATCCGCACGAGCTGCAGGGCGAGGCGAGGGGGTCGGTCGCTGCCTTGAAGGAAGTGTTCACCGATCCCCTGCTGGTCGGCGAGTTGCCGGGAGATCAGGAACTGATCGAGCTTGCCGAGGCCGCGCCCAACGCGTCCGCGGCGGTGATAAAACTGTTCCGCGCCTATCGCGAGCAGGCCGAGCGCCTGTCCGACCTAAACGAGCTATTGGCGCGCGAAGGTCGGGCGACGGCGCTTTCCGGCGCCCGCCTGCCGATCGACGAGGTGCACGAGATTTTCGAGCGCCGGCCGAACCATTTCGCTGCCCTCGAGGGGGAGGCCGCGGCGTTCACCTCGGTGCTCGATCCCGGCGACGATCTGTTCGGCGCGCTGAAGGCCTGGCTGAAGCGCGAATATGGCATCGTGGTCAAGGTGCTGCCGGTCGCCACCATGCCGAACTGGCGCCGCCGTTATGATCGTCATTCGCAGCGCCTGTTCCTGTCCGAACGCCTGTCGCCGTTCGACCAGTTGCGCGAAGTCGCGATGGAGGCCTGCCTGATCCGCATGACGGTCGCGGTCGCCGGCGAGATCCAGGCGCTCAAGCTGAGCACCGACGAGGCGCGCCGCCTGGCCCGCTTCGAACTTGGCCGTTATGCGGCGCATGCGCTGATGATGCCCTATCAGGCCTTTCACGCGGCTGCCGTGCGCGCCCGCTATGACATCGATGTCCTGCGTTCGCGCTTCGGCGTCTCCTTCGAACAGGCAGCCAACCGGCTGACCATGCTGCAGCGGCAGGGTGCCTCGGGGGTGCCGTTCTTCATGCTGGAGGTCGACAATGCAGGCAACCGCTTCCGCAAGGCCGGCAGCCAGGGCTTTCCACAAAGCCGCTTTGGCGGCGGCTGTCCCAAGCTGCCCGTGCATGTTGCCTTCACCCAACCCGGCCAGGTCTTCGTCGAGGCAGTGGAAATGCCCGACGGCGCCGAGTTCCTGTGCATCGCCCGCACACTGGAAGGGCCGCAAGGCGCATTCTCGGAACGTCCGCGCCGCACCGCGCTGCTGCTCGGTTGCGACATCGGCTTTCGGGACGAGATCGTCTATGGCGCGGCATTGCCCGGTGCGGCAATCACCGCAAAGGCCGGCAGTATTGCGGCGACGCCGGTCGGGCCTGCCTGCCGGCTTTGCGAACGCGTCGGCTGCCTGGCGCGGGCCGAGCCGCCGGTGACGCGCCCGCTCGGCCTTGACGAGATGGTGACGGGCCTGAGTGCCTTCGATTTCCAGTAACGCCGTGTCCTCTGAAATGGGGGCAAGGTGCCATAATTGTCGCCGGCCGCTGGCTCAGTTCCGGCCTGCGCCTTTGCGTTACGCGAACAGAGCATCTTTTTGTCGTCCCTTGCGCATCGTCCCGTCCACAAAAGCCCGACAGTCGCGCTCATGATCGATACCGCATCGCCGATCGTCGCATCGCCAGCCGTCTCGCCGCGCGAGGAGCGCGTCGGCATGCTTTTGGTCTTCCTGTCGGCGCTGATGTGGAGCTTCGGCGGCACCATCGCCCGCTTCATCACTGTCGGTGACAGCTGGACGGTCATTTTCTGGCGATCCGTCTGGGCAGCCGCCTTCCTGGTCTGCTTCATGGTCTGGCGTGACGGCTGGCGTGGCACGTTGAAGCTGTTCCACGACATGGGTCTGCCCGGCCTTGCCGTCGGGATCTGCTTTGCCACCGCATCGACCGCCTTCGTCGTGGCGCTGGCCTACACCACCGTCGCCAACATCCTTTTGATGCAGGCAGGCGTGCCGTTGCTGGCGGCGCTGTTTGCCTGGGCGTTGTTTCGCGAAAGGGTCGGTGTCGCCACCTGGGTGGCAATCGCCGCCGTCATCACCGGCGTCGCCATCATGGTGTCGGAATCGCTGGATGGCGCCGTCTCGCCCATAGGCGATGGGCTGGCGCTGTTGATCGCGGTCATGTTCTCGGTCGCCACCGTCATCACCCGGCGGTTTTCCGGCGTGCGCATGACGCCGGCGACGTGCCTCGGCACCATGCTCGCGGCCGGCTTTGCCGTCTCGCAGGCATCGACCTTCACCGTGTCAGTCAGCGACATGGGCTTTCTGTTTGCCTTCGGCGTGGTCAATCTCGGCCTCGGTCTCGCCTTCTTCGCCACCGGCGCACGGTTGATCCCGGCGGCCATCGCGGCTCTGCTCGGCACGTTCGAGCCGATCCTCGGCCCGATATGGGTCTGGCTCATCCATTCCGAGGTGCCGTCGGGGCGCACCATCATCGGTGGCGCGGTGGTGGTCACGGCGCTGCTCGTCCATATCGGGCTCGAATTCAAGCGCCAGGCACGGCCCGAACGCGCAGGGGTCACCGGGGTGCCGTCGCCTAATTGAAGCGGCCTGCAGCTTTGCCATTGACAACGTCGCTGCAGCACGGGCAGGCTGGGAATACGGCAACAACAAGACAGGCGTATCTTGCCAAGTCTCCCAGCCGGTCCGATCGGGACCGGACCATATCGTCGTATCTCTGCCCGCGCCACGGCGAAAGCCTATGACGGTATTGGCACGCCTCCCAGGCCGCCTCAGGGGCATCCAGCCATCTCATCGAACCGCCTGCATGGTCTCGGCAGTTCGCGCTTGTCGCCCCTTGGAAAGCTCAATAGTCTGAAGAAAATGCCGGTCGCGCTGATATCGCGACGAGCCGGTGAAGGAACACTCATCAAAGGAGAATAGCATGATCCGCAAAGCGCTCTGGCTTTCGGCAACCTCGGCATTCCTGACATTGTTCACCGTCGGCGGTCACGCCGCGGATCGTGTCGTCAACGTCTTCAACTGGTCGGACTATATCGACAGTTCGATCATCGACGATTTCACCAAGGAAACCGGCATCAAGGTCGTCTATGACACCTTCGATTCCAACGAAATCCTTGAGACCAAGCTGCTTGCCGGCGGCAGCGGCTATGACGTCGTCGTGCCCAGCGGCAATTTCCTTGCGCGCCAGATCCAGGCCGGCGTGTTCCAGAAGCTCGACAAGTCGAAACTGCCCAACATTTCCAACATGTGGGACACGGTTACCGAGCGAACCGCCAAATATGACCCCGGCAACGAATACTCGGTCAACTACATGTGGGGCACGGTTGGCATCGGCTACAACATCAAGAAGGTGCAGGCGGCGCTTGGCACTGACAAGATCGACAGCTGGGACGTCTTCTTCAATCCCGATAGCCTGGCCAAATTGAAGGACTGCGGCGTCTACGTGCTGGACTCGCCGGCAGATATCATCCCGGCGGCGTTGAAATATCTCAACCTCGACCCGAACAGCACGTCACCCGATGATATCGCCAAGGCCGAGGAGACCTTGCTCAAGGTGCGGCCTTACATCAGGAAGTTCCATTCCTCCGAATACATCAACGCGCTCGCCAACGGTGATATCTGCCTGGCGGTCGGCTGGTCGGGTGACGTGTTCCAGGCCCGCAACCGCGCGGTCGAGGCCAAGCAGGGCGTCGAAATCGGCTATTCCGTGCCGAAGGAGGGCGCGCAGATGTGGTTCGACCAGATGGCAATCCCCGCCGACGCGCCGCATGTGGCGGAGGCGCTCGAGTTCATCAACTACATGATGAAGCCGGAAGTTATCGCCAAGTCGTCGAACTACGTGCTCTACGCAAACGGCAACAAGGCTTCGCAGCAATTCGTCGACAAGGCATTGTTGGAGGATCCTTCGGTTTATCCCGATGCCGAGACCATAAAGAAGCTCTACACCGTCTCGCCATACGATCCCAAGACCCAGCGCGTCATCACGCGCACCTGGACCAAGATCGTCACTGGCCAGTAAGCAATCCGACACGGTCCCGGCAGCCACCTGCCGGGACCGTTTCTACCTGGGGCAAGAAGCAAGAAAATCAGGACGGAGTGGGATATGAAATCGCTTGGCAGCATCCGCAGGGATTTTGCACCGTGGAACGACCCGAATGCCAAGCCGTACATCCAGTTCGACAACGTCACCAAGAAGTTCGGTGACTTCACCGCCGTCAACAATCTGTCTCTGACCATCTTCGAGCGCGAGTTCTTCGCGCTGCTCGGCGCCTCCGGTTGCGGAAAGTCGACGCTGCTCAGGATGCTCGCCGGCTTCGAGGAGCCGACAGCCGGCCGCATTCTGCTTGACGGCCAGGATCTGCGTGGCATCCCGCCCTACCGGCGGCCTGTCAACATGATGTTCCAGTCCTATGCGCTGTTCCCGCATATGACGGTCGAGAACAACATCGCCTTCGGTCTCAAGCAGGACGGCATGCCGAAGCCCGAAATCGCATCGCGCGTTGCCGAGATGCTGAAGCTGGTCAAACTCGAGCAGTTCGCCAAGCGCAAGCCGCAGCAATTGTCGGGCGGCCAGCGCCAGCGCGTCGCGCTCGCCCGCGCCCTGGCGCCGGAACCGGAAGTGCTGCTGCTCGACGAACCGCTCTCCGCACTCGATCTGAAGCTGCGCCAGGCCATGCGCGACGAGCTGCGCATCCTGCAGCGCAAGACCGGCATCACCTTCGTCTTCGTCACCCACGACCAGGAAG
>NZ_RZQI01000210.1:0-7752 GCF_003998335.1 Mesorhizobium sp. M7A.F.Ca.CA.002.05.1.1
ATATTCGTGGCCGCAATAGATGGCCGTTTCAGCCGGAAGTGCAGCCAGCTTCTTCAGCGATTCATACATCACCGGCGGCTTGCATTCGAACAGCCGTCCGCAACCCAGCGCAAACAGCGTGTCGGCGGTGAACGCCACACCCGAAACCGGCAAATAGTAGGAAACGTGGCCGGCGGTGTGGCCGGGCGTGGCGATGACTTCGATCTTTTCATCGCCAAGATGGAGAACCGAGCCGTCTTCGACGGTCTCGTCGATGCCGGGGATCTTGGCCTTTTCCGCTTCCGGGCCGACGATGCGCAGCTTGAAGCGCTCCTTCAGCGCCAGATTGGCCTCGACGTGATCCATGTGATGATGCGTGGTCAGGATCGTCGTCGGCGTCCAGCCGGTGCGCTTTATCGCTGCCAGGATAGGCGCTTCCTCGGGCGCGTCGATGATCGCGGTCTGGCCGCTTTTGGGATCATGCACCAGCACGCCGAAATTGTCGCTGCGGCACATGAACTGTTCGATTTCGACCGGCATCGCATCTCTCCGTTTATGGCCGCAGACATAGGGCGCCGGCGCGTGGATGTCATCCCGGATGTCGAATGACATCTCGGAATGTCGGGTCGTCGCGGCCTTTTGTTGAAACCCGCCGATATCACGGCTACATCCCTGCCATGCATTCCGACATCGTCGATCTTCGCTCCTTCTATTCGACAACGCTCGGCCGGTTCGCCGAGCGTTCGATCACCATGGCGTTGTCGTCGATATGGGCGGTCGTGCCCAACGAGCGGCTGGTTGGTCTGGGTTACACCTTGCCCTGGCTGGAGCGGTTCGGCACCGATGCCGAGCGGGTCTTTGCCTTCATGCCGGCAACGCAAGGCGCGGTGGTGTGGCCGGCGACAGGGCCGACGGCGACGGCACTGGTCTTCGACGAGGAACTGCCGCTGGTCGATTCCTGCATCGACCGCATGCTGCTCGTCCATTCGCTCGAACATGTCGAGAACCCGCGTGAGACGCTGAACGAGATCTGGCGCGTGCTGTCGCCGGCTGGCCGGGTGGTCATCGTCGTGCCCAACCGGCGCGGTGTCTGGGCGCGCTTCGAGCACACCCCATTCGGCAATGGCCGGCCCTTTTCGCGCGGCCAGCTCACCGAATTGCTGCGCGAGGCCAATTTTACGCCCGCCGCCTGGTCCGATGCGCTGTTCTTTCCGCCGTCGAAGCGCCGTTTCATGATGCGCTTCCACAATGTGCTGGAGCGCGCCGGCCGGCGGCTGTGGCCGATCTTTTCCGGCGTCATCGTCGTCGAGGCGCAGAAACGGCTCTATCAAGGCGTGCCCGTCGTCCAGCGCGCCTCGCGCCGCGTCTTCGTGCCGGTGCTGTCGCCGCATGGCGCCACCCGGCTTGGCCGTCGCAAAGCCGATGCCAAGCCCTCGGCTGCGCGGGTGACGGCTTCGTGATCACGGCAAACGTGCCTGACCTCGTTTCCCTGCCTATCTGTCGCAAGCGGACCGACAGCCCATCCGGCAGCCCATACAAACGCCTGTCAAGTTTCTCCATCCGGTTTCAGCACTGACGCAAGGACCTCGGCCATGGCTGATCAACCGGACAATGCCGCCGCCGTTCATCCGGTTGCCGTGGCGGTTGAAGCCAGCAGCCTGCGCGATCAGGTGGCGACGATCCGGCGGGCACTGGCGCGATCGCCGGTTCGCAAATGGTTGCTGTGGACATCGGTCGGCATCATGGCCGTGATCATCGCAACGTCGATCGGCCAGGTTCTGCTCAACCGCTGGAACCAGCCTTTCTACGATGCGCTTTCGCGCCGCGACATGGCGGCCTTCCTGCACCAGCTCCTCGTCTTCGCGATGATCGCCGGCGGGCTGCTGGTGCTCAATATCGGCCAGACCTGGCTCAACCAGATGATCAGGCTCAAACTGCGCGAGGCGCTGACGCTGGATCTGATCGATCAGTGGATGCGGCCGGCGCGCGCCTTCCGGTTGGCCAATGCCGGCGCCATCGGCGTCAATCCCGACCAGCGCATGCAGCAGGACGCCGCGCATCTGTCCGACCTGTCAACCGATCTCGGCGTCGGGCTGCTGCAGTCGTGCATTCTGCTCGTGTCCTTCGTCGGGGTGCTGTGGGAGCTGTCCTCGGGCTTCGTGTTCCACATCGGCGGGACCTCGCTGGCCATACCGGGCTACATGGTCTGGGCCGCTATCCTTTACGCCGGCATCGCCTCCTGGCTGAGCTGGCTGGTCGGGCGCCCGCTCATCCGCCTGAACAGCGACCGCTATACACGCGAAGCCGAGCTGCGCTCCTCGATGGTGCGCGTCAACGAGAACGTCGATGCCATTGCGTTGTATCACGGCGAGGCCGACGCAAGGCGGCGGCTCGAACTCGATCTCGGCACGGTGCTGGGCGCCATGCGGCGCATCTACACCGCCCAGATCAACCTGTCCTGGGTGACCGACACCTATGGCTGGATCACCGTCGTGGCGCCCATACTGGTCGCTTCGCCGGTCTATTTCTCAGGTGATATCAGCTTTGGCGGGCTGATGATGGCGGTCGGCGCCTTCAACCAGGTCCACTCTTCCTTGCGCTGGTTCATCAACAACATCGGCAGCATCGCCGATTGGCGCGCCACGCTGATGCGCGTGGCCGATTTCCGCATCGCGCTCGATGAAACCGATGCGCTGCATGACACGGAAAAGCGCATTGCCTTCGGCCAAAACGTCAATGGCAGCCTGACTTTCGAGAAGCTCGAAGTGACCTCGCCGGAGGGTTGCACCAGACTCGCCGATCCGCATGTCGAAATCCGCCCCGGCGAGCGCGTCATGATCACCGGCGACCCCGGTGCGGGCAAGACGCTGTTCTTTCGTGCCATTGCCGGCCTGTGGCCATGGGGAAGCGGCCGGATCGGCCTGCCGTCGGGAGAAACCCCCATATTCGTGCCGCGCGTGCCTTATTTTCCGGTCGGCACGTTGCGCGAAGTCCTCGATCACCCGAACGGGCCCGCGCCGGCGAACGATGCCGACATTTCGGCGGTGCTGGCCGAGGTCGGTCTGGGACGGCTATCCTCATCGCTCGACCGTGCCGGGCGTTGGGACCATGAGTTGGGCGATGACGAACAACGCTCGCTGGCCTTCGCCAGGCTCGCGTTGCGGCAGCCGAAATGGGTGATCATCGATGAGGCGCTGGATGCGTTCGACGGCCCATCGCTAAGACGCGTGCTGTCGATGCTCGAGAAGCGTTTGCCGGGGACAGCGATCCTCAACATCGGGCGCGGCCAGCACAACAACCACTTCTTCCCGCGCGCGTTGACGATCGTCAAGGATTCCGGTGCGCCAGCCCTGAAGCCCGCCCGCGTCAGGGCCGGCGCGATAGAACCGCCGCCAGTCGCCGCCCGCCGCAAGAAATGAGCTGATATCCGAGCGAGGGAAGCAGAGCTTTATTTTGCCGCGATCGCGAGGGAAGCTCTTCGGGAGAACAACCCTGGCGACGGCCATGCTTGATGCTCTTCGCCTGCTTGCCTGTCTTGCCTGCGCCCAGGCTGCCCCGATGGCCTCGCCGCCGGATGCGCTCGCCGTCGACGTCGAGCTGGTGCTGGCGGTCGACATCTCGCTGTCGATGGACGAGAAGGAGTTCGCCCTGCAGCGGGCCGGTTATGTCGAGGCGCTGCGGCATCCCGACTTCATCAAGGCTGTCCGCGCTGGCGCCACGGGCCGCATAGCGCTGACCTATTTCGAATGGGCCGGCACGGTCCGCGACGACGCGGTCATCGGCTGGCAGATCATCGATAGTGCCGAGAGCGCGAACAGCTTTGCCGACAAGGTCGCGGCTCGCCCGTTCCGCAGCTTTCGCGGCACTTCGATTTCCGGCGCGCTGGCCTTCGGCACCGAGCTTTTCGACCGCACGTCTTTCCAGGGCGAACGCAGCGTCATCGATATTTCGGGCGACGGACCGAACAATATCGGGCCGCCGGTCACCGCGACGCGTGATGCGGCGACTGCCAAAGGCATCGTCGTCAATGGCCTGCCGATCCTGATCAGCCCGTCGCCCACCTTCAGCCATCTCGACCAGTATTATGCGCAGTGCGTGATCGGCGGACCCGGTTCCTTCGTGCTGCCTATCTATGCCGCCGCCGAGTTTTCGACAGCCATCCGGCGCAAGCTGCTCCTGGAAGTGAGCGGCATTCAGGACGAGGTGAGAAGCATCCCCGTCGACGCGGCGACGCCGATAGACTGCCTACAAGGCGAACGGGACAGGCGGTTTCTATCGGATCCGTATTTTCCCGCACTTGACCGTTGAGCTCTCGACAGAGGGGTTAACGCGATCCGGAGGGAAAACCGTTCCACAATTTCCCGGAATCCCTCTCGGCTTAAGCGGGCCGGGCACCAAATTGATTGCGAAACTCGTTGGAGAGATCGCGGCGCCAGCGCCGGCCATGGACATAGCCTTGCATCAATTCCGGCAGCGAATAGCCAAGCGTTTTGGATGAACGGTTGGCCATGTAGCCCTGAAATGCCTCCGGTATCCTGCCTCGCAGGATGTCGGCGATGAGTTGCCGCGAGATCATGTAAGGCGGAATGTGCGGGTAGGCATGGGCAATATGCGGATGTTTGCCCATCAGGTTCGCATAGGCCTCGACATAGCCGTCACGGCGGCCGGAAATCGAGTTCTCCGAATTGTATTTCGTCCAGTCCAGATCCCTGGACAACTGCGCACCGAAGCGCCGCGCAAGGCGCAGCAGCAATTCGCGATCCTGCATGCGGGTGATGTCGCTGTCGTAGCCGCCGATGGCCAGCAAGGCTTCGCGGCGAGCCGTGATCGCGGAGCCGGCAATGAAGATGGTCTGCCCAACCAGCGTCCGCTCCAGCATTGCGGGGCTCACGAACGCCTCGGGGTTGACGCAGTTTGTGATGCGATTGCCTTTCAGGGACACGAACGAACTGATCAGCACTTGCAGTGCAGGATTTTCCTCGAACCAGGTCAGGGTTCGTTCAAGCCGGTGCGGCATATAGATGTCGTCGGAATCGAGGAACGTCACCAACGGTGCCCGCGCGCGCTCGATGCCGGCATTCCTGGCTGCGTTGGCGCCTCGCCATTTCGCCCCGACATAGATCAGCCGCGGGTCCTGGATGCGGGCCAGCGCCGCTTCGGTTCCATCGGTCGAACCATCGTCGACGACAATGTGCTCAAGCCTCGACATGCTCTGGGAGAGTACGCTTTCCACGGCGCGCAACACCGTTTCGCGTCGGTTGTGGGTCGGCGTAATGACCGTGATGAGAGGTGTCGGTTCGATGGTTTTGCCCATTTTGACCATAGTGCTTCAGCTATGTCCCACGTAGAGGGGCACGTTTTCAACCTCGTCCCGAACCAGCCCAAGGGCCATGGCCGCTTGTGCACAAAAAACCAGCGCGCAAAAGGCCAATCCGACGATCAGTGCAAACGGGATCTGCCATGCCGGCATTCCGAGCCGAGTTGCATGCGTCAGAATACGCCCACCCACTTTCCAGGATGTCGAAAACCAACGTCTTGTCGCCTTCAGCACTCGCGCGGCTTGGGATGGCGATGCCAGTGCCACATATTTCCGGTCCGCATCGCGCCCGGTGACCAGGGCACGCCAAAAGAAAAAGCGCCAACCGCGCGGGGGATAATGGCTGGCCCGGGCATCGACTCTGACAAAATCATGCCCGCTTGCTCGTAACTGGCTGGTGAGCAACGTGCAAGAAACCTTGAATCCATTGCTGGCCGGAAAGGGATGGCCGGCTAACCAGCTTCTGCGGAAGGCGCAATTGTTAGCGTTCATCGCGCGCTTGGAGGCAAAGCGTCGATCACCATCACGCAGCGGGAAGAACCACAGAAGCGCAAAGGTCCGCGACGCGAAATCGTCACAGCCGAGATAGGTGTAACCGTTCACGGCGATCGTCTTCGGATCCTGGAGCGGTTTGAGAAGTGCCGACAGCCAGCCGTCTTCGATCACTGTATCGGAATCGCAGAAAATGACGATGTCGCCCTTGGCCAACGCGGCGCCTGCGTTCTTGACCTCATAGTACCGGCCGCCTGTGCAGGCGCTGAAGATCGTGTTTGCTACCATGCCAAGTTGCGGAACAATTTCGGTGAGACGATGCCGCAGAAGCGGTGTGTCGGTATCTGGTCCGCTGTGAACGACGATGACCTCCGGTTTTATGTATTGACCGGTTGTCGTCACGGCTTCTATTTCCCGTGCCAAAGCACTGAACGAAACGCCGATCTCATCTTCATTGATGGACTTGGCGTTTTCCATTTCGACAACGATCGAATAGGTCAGGTTCCCCGCTCCGTGCTTCGCTCGGCATCGCGTCCGGCATGACGCTACGAAAAACATGCTCCCGTGTCATCATCTGGTTGCAGAGTTCAATCCGTCCGCAACCACGAATTCGCAACCTTGCGTCTCAACGGCAACACCCTGAGGGCCGGAGACTGGAAACCGCCTCAGGATCACGCAGGCCGATTCGTCACGATCGCCTCATCTCATTCTTATTACTTTTGGGGTAATCGAATTCTGTCACGACCCTTGGCAATCTGTGCCTGCGGAGCCGGCAATCGGCTTCGATTGAAAGGGAGTGCACTTATGACCGCTTACGCCGTCGCCCATATGCGCCAAGCCACGATGGGCCCGCAGATCGTCGAATACCTGCACAAGATCGATGCCACGCTGGAACCTTTCGGCGGCCGTTTTCTGGTCCATGGCGGCGATGTCGAGGTGATCGAGAACAACTGGCCGGGTCATCTGATTATCATCGAATTTCCCGACAGGCAGCATGTGCATGGCTGGTACAATTCGCCCGCCTATCAAGCGATTCTGGCGCTGCGCACGGACAATTCGGAGGCCGACGTGGTGTTTGCTGACGGCGTCGAACATCCGCACAAGGCCACGGACATCCTCGAATAGCTTGCGGCTACTGCCGTTTCAGCAAGAACACTGCCTGCTGGCCGAAGAAGTTCCAGAACCACCACGGCATCGACAGGCCGATCTTCTGGCCGTTGGCGTCGAGAGCGGTTGCCTTCTCGACTGTCGCGCCGAGCTCGTCGCACAGATTGACGAAGTCGCGGATGGTGCAGAAGTGGATGTTGGGCGTGTCGTACCAGGAATAGGGCAGGTCCTTGGTCACCGGCATGCGGCCGTTGACGAACAGTGACAGACGCACACGCCAATGGCCGAAATTGGGGAAGGAGACGATGGCGCGATTGCCGATCCTGAGCAGTTCGTCGAGCACCAGCTTCGGGTTGCGGGTGGCCTGCAGCGTCTGCGAGAGGACGACGAAGTCAAAGCCCTTATCGGGATAGAATTCGAGATCCTTGTCGGCGTCGCCTTGGATGACCGAGAGGCCGCGCGCCACGCATTCGTTGACGCCGCGCTGCGACAGCTCGAGCCCACGGCCGTCGACCTGCTTGCTGTCCTGCAGCAATTCGAGCAGCGAGCCGTCGCCCGAGCCGACATCGAGCACGCGCGACTGTGGTGGGATGAGGTTGGCGACGACTTCAAGGTCGACGCGCTGGTCGCGGTTGACGCTCATAGGCCCAGCCCTCTCGCCCTGGCGGCCGAGCCGATGAAGCCGTTGATGGCGGCAAACAGTTCCGGCTCGTCGAGCAGGAATGCGTCGTGGCCGCGGTCGGTCTCGATCTCGACGAAGGATACCGATGCTCCGGCGGCGTTGAGCGCATGCACGATCGAGAGGCTCTCCTCGGTCGGAAAAAGCCAGTCCGAGGTGAACGACACCAGGCAGAAGC
>NZ_RZQI01000020.1:0-18463 GCF_003998335.1 Mesorhizobium sp. M7A.F.Ca.CA.002.05.1.1
CGTAGACCCTGGCCGCCTGAATCGATGCGCAGCGTCATTCGGCGCGCCCTGGCGCTCTCGACGATCTTAAGCGGCAGCGTGCGGCCGGCGACGCAATATTCGCGCTCCACGACAGGCGTGGGCTTGGGCTTTGTCAGATTGCGAAAGAAGCCGAGAGTCATGGCGGGACGATACGCGATTCGAGAAAAACGACTAGAACAAAAAAGAAACGGCGCCGCTCGCGCGACGCCGTTTTTTCACGATGTGGCCAGTCGCTTGGCCTCAGTCGTCAAGCAGGTTCGAGCCCTTGCCACGCTTGGTGGTCGTCGTTCCGGTGCTTGGATCGGTCTTCGTCGGAGCCGTCGACTTGTTGCGGTTGGCCATGAACCGGTCGAACTCGTCCTGGTCCTTGGCGCGGCGCAATTCGCGGGCATACTCGTCGAACTGGGTCAGCATCTCGTCGAGCTTGCGGCGCTCTTCGTTCAGCCGCTCAAGTTCCTTTTCGCGCCAGTCGTCGAAAGCGACGTTGCCGGTGCGGGCGGAGCCATTGCCCCAGCGCGCGGCCTTGTCGGAACCGCGGCGGCAGCCGGCGAAGATGCCGTCGGTCGCGCGGTTGACGTCACGCTTGAAGCCATCGAGGCGGTCGCCCCAGATGATGTAGGCGAGCATGGCGAAGCCGAGTGGCCAGAACACCATGAAACCTACAACCATCAACGCGATGGTTGCCGGCGTCCAGGCCGGACGGATCAATGCGGATGCGTTCATTTTCTCCCATTCCTTCGGTTGGAGACAGCCAAATCCGGGCTGCGTGGAATCGAAATGGGAAGAGAAAAACGGCGATTCAAGACAATGTCCGCCAAATCCGGACAAGCATCTGAAATGATTATCGCTTTTTGATCATATCGAGGAAAAGCACGACCAGCCCGGCAATCAGGCCCCAGAATGCGGCGCCAACGCCGAACAGCGTCAGACCCGACGCGGTGACGACAAAGGTGACGGTGGCGGCCATGCGATCCGCCTCTTCCTTCAGCGCGATAGACAGCGCGTTGGCGAGCGACGCCATCAGCGCCAGGCCTGCCACCAGCACGATCAGGCTCTGCGGCAGCACCGCGAAGATCGCCACCAGCGAAGCGCCGAAAATCGCAAAGATGAGATAGGCGAGCGCATAGAACGGCCCGGTCTTCCAGCGCTCGGCGGGATCGGGGTGGACGTCCGGTCCGGTGCAGATCGCCGCCGAGATCGCCGCCAGATTGGTCGTCGAGCCGCCGAACGGCGCCGACAGCAACGAAAACAGGCCCGTGACGCCGATCAGCGGGCCGGGCTCCGGGTGATAGCCGGCGGCGCGCAGCACGGCGAGGCCGGACAGGTTTTGCGACGCCATGGTGACGAGGTAGAGCGGCAGTGCCAGGCCGATCACCGCCTTGGTGGTGAAGTCAGGCGCAATCAGCGTCAGCGTCGACAGTTCCGGTGTCGGCAGGCCACCGACACGGCCGGTGAGGAAAGCGGCGAGGCCACCGCCGATCAGAACCGCCAGCACCGACAGCGCCGGGTTGAACAGCCTGATAACGAAGAAGGCAGCGATCAGCGGCAGGATCAGCCACGGGTCGATTGGAATGGTTTTCACCGCATTGAGCGCGAAGGTGACGACGATGCCGGCCAGCATGCCCGAGGCAACGGAGGGCGGTATCCTCGAGATCAGCTTGGTCAGGGGCCGAAACAGCCCTGTGGCGATCAGAAGGACGCCGGTGACGATGAAGGCGGCGACGGCCTCGCTCATCGAAAAGCCGCTCGATGCCGCGATCAGCGCCAGGCCCGGCGTCGACCAGGCGGTGATGACAGGCATTTTCGTGCGCCATGACAGCCACAGGCTCTCGATCGCCATGGCCAGGCAGATCGTCGTCACCCAGCTTGCCGTCTCGATCTGCGTCGCACCGACTGCGGTGGCGGCGGCGATGACGATGGCCAGCGTGCCGCCGAAGCCGACGATCGCCGCGACGAAGGCGGATATCGGGATGGAAAGGCGCATCAGTTTCCCCTCTGCGCCATCGCATCGACAGCCCTAACCAGCATGTCGAGATCCTGCGGTCGCGACAGGCGATGGTCGCCGTCGGGGATCAGTGACAGTGTCACGTCGTCGGCGGGCAGCAGGCTGACCAGCTTCAGCGCATGGCTTGCCGGCACATCTGCATCGGCCAGGCCCTGCAGGATGTGCACCGGGCAATGGGTGTCGATCGGGCCTGTCATTGTCAGGTTGTCGCGCCCGTCCTCGATCAGCGCGCGGGTGTAGATGTAGGGTTCCGTGGAATAGTCCGACGGCTCTTCGAAGAACCCTTTTTTGGCGAGATCGCGCTTCTGCGCCTTGGTCAGCACCGGTTCGACCAGTTCGGCGGTGAAATCCGGGGCCGGCGCCAGCAGCACCAGGCCGGCGACGTTGCTATCGCCTGCCTTGCGCAATTCCTGCACCATGCGCAGCGCGATCCAGGCGCCCATCGAGGAGCCGACCAGGATCTGGCTGCCCCGGGTGAAATGCCGGAACACGGCAAGGCTTTGTGCAAGCCATGTCGAAATCGTGCCGTCGGCGAAGGCGCCGCCGGATTCGCCATGGCCGGAATAATCGTGGCGCAGGAAGGCTCGGCCCTCGCTTGCCGCCCAGTCCGACAGCGTCTGAGCTTTCGTGCCCAGCATGTCCGACTTGTAGCCGCCGAGCCAGACGATGCCTGGCGCAGAGCCAGCAGTATGGCGCACCGCGATGCGCGATCCATCTACATCCAGAAAGATTGGGGGCGTGGCAGTCATGGCTTTTCCTCAACGCCGGTCTTGTGACACGGACGGTGGCGTGGCGAAAAGTGCTCACGATGTTGTTTGTTTGGTGCAGAGCAGCGATCAGGGTGATTTTCTGTCAATGCTGTGCTATTGACTCCGCCCGCGCGCTCACCACATTGGCGCGTCCATGCATCAACACTGACAGACCCTGAACGAAACGGCCAAGGAGACCACGACCATTCGCAGACCTTTCAAAGCAGCGGCGCCGACCAAGGATGGCCCGCGCTCCAACCGTGACATCCGGGTTCCCCGGGTCCAGCTTATCGACGCCGAAGGCCAGAACCGCGGCGATGTTTCCATCAACGACGCATTGCTGCTCGCCGAAGAGGCTGGGCTCGATCTCGTCGAGATATCGCCCAATGCGGTGCCCCCCGTCGTCAAGATACTCGATCTCGGCAAACTGAAATACGCCAACCAGAAGAAGGCGGCCGAGGCGCGCAAGAACCAGAAGGTCATCGAGATCAAGGAGATCAAGATGCGCCCGAACATCGACAGCCATGACTACGAGACCAAGATGAAGGCGGTTCGCCGCTTCTTCGAGGAAGGCGACAAGGTCAAGCTGACGCTGCGCTTCCGTGGCCGCGAGATGGCGCATATGGAACTCGGCATGCAGCTTCTGAACAAGGTCCGCGAGGAAGTGGCGACGATCGCCAAGGTCGAGGCGGAACCGAAGCTCGAAGGCCGCCAGATGATGATGGTGCTGTCGCCGCGCTAGAGCGATCCCCGTCAAAAGCAAAGGCCGCTTCGGCGGCCTTTTGTTTGTTTTGTCTTCGCCATGATTTCTCCGCAAGTTGCATCGACAAGGATTCTGGTTGCCGGTCCTCGCGGCAAAAGGATTCTGCCATGACCGCTGCGGCACGTTCTACGAGTGAAATGGGTCGCTATCAGCGGCGCCGGCGCGTCCTGCTGGCGCTGCTAATCGGTGCTTTTTGCGCTTTGCTGATCTTCGGCGGCTCCCCGCACGATGAACTAACCCACGAACGCATAGAGGCGCACGGGATCGCCCTGATACTGATCGGGATCGGCGGCCGGCTCTGGTCGATCCTCTATATCGGCGGCCGCAAGTCGGCCGAAGTGGTTGCAACCGGCCCATATTCGGTGATGCGCAACCCGCTGTATTTTTTCTCCACCGTAGCAGCCGTCGGCATCGGCACCCAGACCGGCAGCGCGATCGTCGCGGTAGCGTCGGCGGTTTTGTGCGCGGCCGCGTTCCACATCGTCACGCTGCGCGAGGAACGGCATTTGACGACCGTGCTCGGGGCGCCGTACAAGGACTACGTCGCACGGGTGCCGCGCTTTTTTCCCAATCCCCGACTTTATCGCGATCAGGCCGAGGTCACCTTCACACCGCGCATCTTCAATCACACGCTGCGCGACAGCTTGATGTTTCTGGTTTCCATACCGTTTTTCGAACTCATCGAGTCCGGACAGGAAAGCGGTGTAATTCCCGTCCTCTTCTGGCTGTATTGAGCGGCGGTAGGCAGTCAAAAAAGGCGACGTGCATTAAATCCGCCTGAATTATCCTGCAAGTCATCCCAACGATCGGCGAGGCCCTGTTTTCTTGGCCAGAAGCTGCGATCGCCGGCAAATTTTTCGACGATCGGATTCCGCCATGGTCAATGAAATCAAGTCTGCGCCCGTCGAGGCACACGGGCTGGGCGGCTATCAGCATATGCGCCGCATGGTGCTTGCGGTGCTGGTGGTGGTGCTGTTTCTGGCACTGCTGTTCGGCCAATCAAGTTTTCCGCCTGAAACCTGGGTGCATGAGTCGATCGAAATGTTCGGCGTGCTGCTGATTTTCCTCGGCATCGTCGGGCGCCTTTGGGCGACGCTCTACATAGGCGGGCGCAAATCTTCCGAGGTGGTGACCGGTGGGCCCTACTCGATAACCCGCAACCCGCTCTATGTGTTCTCGACCGTAGCCGCGGCCGGCGTCGGTGCGCAGATCGGCTCGTTCTCCGGCATCATTCTCTTTGCGCTGCTGTGCGCGGGTGCCTTCCACATCGTCATCCTGCGCGAAGAGAAGTTCCTCAAGGAAGCGCTCGGCGCGCCGTACCAGGCCTATCTGGAGAAGGTGCCGCGCTTCTTCCCGAAGCTGTCGCTCTACCAGGAGGGCGATACGGGCAGCTTCAAGCCCCGCCTGCTGCTGACCACGCTGCTCGACGGCCTGGTGTTTCTCATCGCCCTGCCGGCCTTCGAATTGATAGACGGAGCCCAGCTGTCAGGCATGTTGCCGGTCTGGTTCACGCTGCCCTGACCAAGGACACAGCGCCGCATCTCCACAGGTGTTGCGCGCGGGCCGTCTTTAACGTATAGGACCGCCGTTCAAGAAAACCGCCCGGCAGGGCATGCCGTGGCGGTTTCATTTGCTTTTCGGGCTTTGGTCGGCCCGAAGCGAACAAGAAGCGCGATAGTGCGCCAACAATACGGAGTAGCAAAATGCCCAAGATGAAGACCAAATCGGCCGCCAAGAAGCGGTTCAAGATCACAGGTACGGGTAAAGTCCTGTCGGCTGCTGCCGGCAAGCGTCACGGCATGATCAAGCGTTCCAACAAGTTCATTCGAAATGCCCGCGGCACGATGGTTCTGGCTGAACCGGATGGCAAGAAGGTCATCAAGAATTTTCTGCCGAACGGCCTCTAAGGCGTGATGCCAAAAAGTTGCAGACTTTTTGGATAACATCCCGCTCAAATAAGGCATTCGGTCTGGACACGCATTTGTTTTACGCAATTCCGAACGGAAAACCGCAAGGCACTTTTCCTGGAATTGCTTTTAAGGAGATCATGACATGGCACGCGTAAAAAGAGGCGTCACCTCGCACGCCAAGCACAAGAAGGTCCTGAAAGCCGCGAAAGGCTTCTACGGCCGCCGCAAGAACACCATCCGCATCGCCAAGCAGGCGGTGGAAAAGTCGCTGCAGTACGCTTACCGCGACCGCAAGAACCGCAAGCGCTCGTTCCGCGCGCTGTGGATCCAGCGCATCAACGCCGCGACGCACGAGCATGGCCTGACCTATGGCCGTTTCATCGACGGCCTCAACAAGTCGGGCATCGAGATCGATCGCAAGATCCTGTCGGACATGGCCATCCATGAGCCGCAGGCTTTCGCAGCCCTGGTCGCCAAGGCCAAGGTGGCGCTCGAATATCTGAAGAACACCACGCCGAACGCTTTTGAAAGCGCTGTCGCCTAAGACCAGCGCTTCCCAAGCATTCGCAATTCTGATTTGGGGAACCCGCGCTGGCACGGCTGGCGCGGGTTTTTCTTTTGCCTGAACTTCAACTTAAAAGTGACTTTCACTTAGAGCTGATTTCCAACGTAGCGAGTTTTGACCGTGAACGACGCAACCACTGGCCTGGATACGCTTGAAAACTCACTTCTGGCCGAAATCGCCTCGGCCGCCGATGAGCCGGCCATCGAGGCCGTGCGCATCGCTGCTTTCGGCAAGAAGGGCGCCGTGTCCGAGATGCTGAAGACCCTTGGCGCCATGACCGCCGAGGAGCGTCAGGTCAAAGGCCCCGCAATCAACGGACTCAAGAACCGCGTCACAGATGCGCTGACGGCGCGCAAGGCCGAGTTGAAAGATGTGGCGATCACCGTGCGCCTCGCCGCCGAAAAGGTCGATGTGACGCTGCCGGTGCGGCAGTCGCCGGCTGAGCGCGGCCGTATACACCCGATCAGCCAGGTCATCGACGAGATTGCGGCGATCTTCGGCGACCTCGGATTTTCCATCGCCGAAGGTCCCGATATCGAGACCGATTACTACAATTTCACCGCGCTGAATTTCCCAGAAGGCCATCCGGCGCGCGAGATGCACGACACCTTCTTCTTCCAGCCGGACGAGAAGGGCGAGCGCAAGCTTCTGCGCACCCACACTTCGCCGGTGCAGATCCGCACCATGGAGACGAAGAAGCCGCCGATCCGCATCGTCATTCCGGGCAAGACCTACCGGCAGGATTCGGATGCCACCCACTCGCCGATGTTCCATCAGGTCGAGGGGCTGGTGATCGACAAGACGGCCAACGTCGCCAACATGAAGTGGGTGCTGGAGGAGTTCTGCAAGGCCTTCTTCGAGGTGCCGCAGGTCAAGATGCGCTTCCGGCCGTCCTTCTTCCCGTTCACCGAACCGAGCCTCGAGGTCGATATCCAGTGTGACCGCTCCAGGCCCGGCGAAGTGCGCTTCGGCGAAGGCTCCGACTGGATGGAGATCCTCGGCTGCGGCATGGTGCACCCCAACGTGCTGCGCCATGGCGGGCTCGATCCGGACGAATATCAGGGCTTTGCCTGGGGGATGGGCATAGACCGTATCGCCATGCTGAAATACGGCATGCCGGACCTGCGCGCCTTCTTCGATGCCGACGTGCGCTGGCTGTCGCATTACGGGTTCAGGCCGCTCGACATGCCGACGCTGTTCGGAGGCCTGAGCGCATGACAGCGCCCTATGCCGGCGGCTGCCGCTGCGGCGCCGTGCGGTTCGAGGCATCAGTCGAACCGCATCACGTCAGCTATTGCCATTGCGGCGATTGCCGGCGGGCCAGCGGCGCGCCGATGTCGGCCTTTGTCGGCTTCCTGGTCGATCAGGTCGCGTTCACCGGCAAGGCGCTGAAGATGTATGAGAACGGCCCGGTGACGCGCTCCTTCTGCGGCACCTGCGGCTCACCCATCGCCTATGTCGACGAGCGGCTGGAGGACGACATCTACTTCATGCTCGGCGCCATGGATGCGCCGGCCGATTTTGAGCCGACGCAGCATGCCTATGTCAGCGAACAGCTTGCCTTCCTGCATATATCCGACGACCTGCCGAGACATCTGAAAACAAGCGTCAAAAGACCAGACGGAACAGTCCCATGAAATTCACCCTCTCCTGGCTCAAGGACCACCTAGAGACCGACGCCACGCTTGACGAGATCGTCGA
This sequence comes from Mesorhizobium sp. M7A.F.Ca.CA.002.05.1.1, assembly GCF_003998335.1. Classification (NCBI taxonomy): domain Bacteria; kingdom Pseudomonadati; phylum Pseudomonadota; class Alphaproteobacteria; order Hyphomicrobiales; family Phyllobacteriaceae; genus Mesorhizobium; species Mesorhizobium sp. M7A.F.Ca.CA.002.05.1.1. The sequence goes on from NZ_RZQI01000020.1 coordinate 7,715, forward strand.
GCGGCTGACCTCGATCGGCCTCGAAGTCGAGCATGTCGACGACAAGTCGAGCCTGAAACCCTTCGTCATAGCCAGGGTGTTGACGGCGGTGCAGCACCCCGATGCCGACCGGCTGCGCGTGCTGACCGTCGATACGGGCAACGGCAAGCCACCCGTGCAGGTCGTCTGCGGCGCGCCCAATGCGCGGGCCGGCCTGATCGGCGCCTTTGCCGCGCCCGGCACCTATGTGCCCGGCATCGACGTGACGCTGACGGTCGGCAAGATCAGGGGGGTCGAAAGCCATGGCATGATGTGTTCCGAGCGCGAGCTGGAACTGTCCGACGAGCACAACGGCATCATCGACCTGCCTGAGGATGCGCCTGTCGGCACCAGCTTCGCTGCCTATGCGCACATCGACGATCCGGTCATCGAGATCAATTTGACGCCGAACCGGCCGGATGCGACCAGCGTCTACGGCATCGCCAGGGATCTGGCGGCGAGCGGGCTTGGCCGCCTCGTCGGCGGCGCCATCATGCCGCATGTCGGCAACGGCATGTGTCCGGTCAAGGTAACGATCGAAGCGCCGGAGCTCTGTCCCGGCTTCGCGCTCAGGCTGGTCAAGGGCGTCAAGAATGGGCCGTCGCCAAAATGGCTGCAGCAGCGGCTGATCGCCATCGGGCTGAGGCCGATCAGCGCGCTGGTCGACATCACCAATTACGTCACCTTCGACCGCGGCCGCCCGCTGCATGTGTTCGACGCCAGCAAGGTTGCCGGCAATCTCGTCGTGCGCCGCGCGCGCGATGGTGAAAAGGTGCAGGCGCTCGATGGCCGCGAATACACGCTGACGCCGGAAATGTGCGTCATCGCGGATGACAACGGCGTCGAGTCCATCGCCGGCATCATGGGCGGCGAGCATTCGGGCTGCGACGAGAACACATCAGATGTGCTGATCGAATCCGCCCTTTGGGATCCGATCACCACGGCGCGCACCGGCCGCACGCTCGGCATCATCACCGACGCGCGTTACCGTTTCGAGCGCGGGGTGGACCCCGAATTCATGGTTCCCGGCGTCGAGCTGGCAACGAAACTGGTGCTCGATTTCTGCGGCGGCACGCCGACCGAAATGGAAGTCGTCGGTTATGCCGGCCACAAGTCGAAGATCGTTTCCTTCCCGCTTTCGGAAGTGAAGAGGCTGACCGGCATCGAGGTTCCCAAGGCGGAAAGCCTCGACATCCTGTCGCGCCTCGGCTTCAAGCCGGAGGGATCGGGCGATGTGGTCAATGTCGCCGTGCCGTCCTGGCGCCCCGACGTCGACGGCAAGGCAGACCTGGTCGAGGAAGTCATGCGCATCCATGGTGTCGACAACATCGCACCGCAGCCGCTCGGTGCGCATGACGCGGTCAATGCAAGGATCCTCACCACGCTGCAGGTCCGTACCCGCACCGCCAAGCGCGCGCTTGCCGTGCGCGGCATGATGGAAGCCGTCACCTGGTCGTTCATTCCGGCCAAGCACGCCGAGCTGTTCGGCGGCGGCCAGACCGCGCTGAAGCTCGCCAACCCGATCGCCGCCGACATGTCCGACATGCGGCCGTCGCTGCTGCCGGGCCTGATTGCTGCTGCCCAGCGCAATGCCGACAAGGGCATCGGCGACGTGGCGCTGTTCGAAGTCTCGGGCACCTATGAGGGCGACGGCGCCGACCAGCAGCGGCGCGTGGCCGCCGGCGTGCGCCGCGGCACCGCCAAGCTCGACGGCTCAGGCCGCAACTGGGCCGGCAATTCGGGTGCGGTCGGCGTGTTCGACGCCAAGGCCGACGCGATCGCCGCACTGGAAGCCTGCGGTGCGCCTGTCGACCGGCTGCAGATCGAGGCCGGCGGCCCGGCCTGGTATCATCCCGGCCGTTCCGGCACGATCAAGCTCGGTCCGAAAACCGTGCTCGGCACCTTCGGCGAATTCCACCCGAAGACGCTGGAAGGCCTCGATGTTTCCGGCCCGCTGTGCGGCTTCGAAGTGTTTGTCGATGCCGTGCCCGAGCCGAAGGCCAAGCCGACGAAAACCAAGCCGAAACTGGAACTGTCCCCCTTCCAGGCGGTCAAGCGCGACTTCGCTTTCGTCGTCGACAAAACGGTCGAGGCCGGCACGCTGGTGCGCGCGGCGCTCGCCGCCGACAAGAAGCTCATCACCGCCGTCTCGGTCTTCGACATCTTCGAAGGCGCTTCGCTGGGCGAGGGCAAGAAATCGATCGCCATCGAAGTGTCGATCCAGCCGGTTGAAAAGACACTGACCGACGAGGATTTCGAGGCACTGGCCAAGCGTATCGTCGAGAATGTCGGCAAGCAGGCCGGTGGCGTTCTGAGGACGTAGCGCCCAAGGCGACTGAACTGTTAGCGATGGGGCTGCTCATCCGTCTACGGGACGGATAAGCAGCCGTTGCCGCAATGGTCAGAACCCGCCGCCGACCCTCAGGCCAAAGGCATGGCTGTAGCTGTCTTGAAAGCCGATTGTGCCGCGATAATCGAGCCCGATGGATAACCCTTGGTGCAGCAGCAGATCGGCGCCCAGGCCGATCATCACCTGGTCACTCGCCAAAGGCTGCGTCTGGAAGCCATAGACAAGGCCATCCGGACTATCCGCGTAGCGGATATCGACGTCGCTCGAGCCGGAGAATTCGTGAGTGTATTCAAACCGGAAGCGTGGTGTGAAGACGCCGAGGGCCACCGGCATGTCATAGCCGCCGGCAAGGCCAAGCGTGCCGCCGAGGCTGTCGACGCTCTGCTTGCCGAAGCTCAGCGAATAGATGCCTGCTCCGGTTTCGGTAAACGCGTCGAGGCTCGAAGAGGATGCCGTCAACCTGGCGAACGGAGTGAGTCGCAGCCCGCCGACGCTATGATCGAAACCGGCAGTCAGCGAGCCGAAAATCTGGTCGCCGTCACGCTGACCGTCGGCAAAGCCGCCAACACTTGTCACGAAGCGCTTCGAATCGAAGCTGAACGAACCGTAGCCGGCCAGGGCATCGAGAAACAGGTTTTCGGCCGGGCGATAGCTTGCATAGAGCGTCGCGCTGTAGGCCTCGCCGGAACTCTCGGTGCCATTGCCGCCAATGTCGCTGTCGTCGCTGGAGTAGCCGACGGCCAGACCGGCGACGAAACGGTCGTTGAAACGGTAGTCGATGCCGGTGGTCATGTTGATCGAAACGGAGTCCCGCTCCGCGCTATCATCAGGCGAACTATGGCCGAGATCGATGTGGCCGCCGGCCCACAAGCCGAAGCCCAGCTTTGCCGCTTCGCCCCCACAATCGGATCCGTCTGGAAAGTCGACGCTGGCGGCATTGCCATCGGCGCCTTGGCCAGACAGTTCGAGCCCATTCGCAAAGGCCTTGCGGCACGCCTCGCTTCGCAAAGCGCCCATGCGATGGTTGATATTGTCTGTCTGCCCGGCGGCGAATTGCTGCACCGCTTGCGCCTGGGCATTGAGCAGCCCGGCGACCTCCGGATCGTCGGAGGGGTCCGGCCGCGTGGTGACGGTGATGGTCACCGTGGCCGGATCGGAAACGCCGCCGGGGCCGGTCAGTGTGTACGTTACGATGACGGTGCCTGAAAACACCGGCGAGGACGCGAAGGTCAGTAGGTAGTTGGGCGCGCCGGACAGCGTCGCCGTGCCGCCCTCGGCGGGGGCGCTGGACATGATCGCCGCGGCGCTGAATGGTTCGCCGGTAGCACCCGGCGTCAACGGCAGCGAAGCTGACATGCCGGCAACGATCGTCATGGTCAGTGACGGCGCCGTCGGTCGGGGCGCCGCAGCGATGTCCAGCGTATACTCGCGCCTTGCCCTGTTCTCGGAGGTGTCGAACACATCGACGGCAAAGGCAAATGATCCGCTCTCGGTCGGCGTGCCGCCGAGTGTGCCATCGGTTGCGAGCGAAACGCCTTCGGGCAGATTTCCGATGATCCGCTGAAACGTGTAAGGCGCGCCCACACCGCCGGTTGCGGTCAGCATCTGGCTATAGGGCTGCCCAACCTGGCCATTGGGCAAAGCTGCCGGTGAAATTACGATGGGCGGGCCAGTGGTGATCGCAAGCGTGTAGTCGCGTTCGCCGTTGTTGCCGACATGGTCCGTCGCCCGAATCCTGAAACTGTAGACGCCGGGGACCGCTATGACCGGCCCGGAGAGGACGCCGGCACTGCTGAAGGCGACGGGCATGGAGCCCGAAACGATCGAGAACGTAAAGGGGCCGCCAGCACCACCCGAAGCCGTCAGCGCCTGGCTATAGGGCTGGCCAATCTGCGCGCCGGGCAAGGCAGCTGGTGAAATGACGACCGGGTTGTCCGCGATCACGATGGTGTAGTCGTGTTCGCCGCTGTTGCCGACATGGTCTGTCGCCCGGACCCTGAAACTGTAGACGCCGGGGGCGGCTATCACTGGCCCTGAGAGGACGCCGGCACTGCTGAAGGCGACGGGCATGGAGCCCGAAACGATCGAGAACGTGTAGGGACCGCCAGCGCCACCCGAAGCCGTCAGCGCCTGGTTATACGGCTGGCCAATCTGCCCGCCGGGCAACGCAGCAGGCGAAATCAAGACCGGGTTGTCCGCGATCACAATCGTGTAGTCGCGTGTGCCGGTGTTGCCGACCTGATCTGTCGCCAGGACTCTGAAATTATAGGTGCCGGGGGCGGCTATCACTGCCCCGGAGAGGACGCCGCCGCTGCTGAAGGAGACCGGCGTGACCCCCGAAGTGAGCGCGAACGTGTATGGCCCGCCAGCTCCGCCTGAAGCCATCAGCGTCCGATCATAGTGCTCACCAACTCTCCCATCCGGCAGCGTGGCCGGGGAAATCACGATCGGCTCCGCCGCAGCACTTGCATTGAGCGAGGCTGCGATCAGAACGCAGAAGGTCGCGGCAATCCAGAACCACTTCGCAGTCAATTTTGCCCTGTCGATCGGTCCTCTCGACGATGCTGCTGGCCAAACCGACGATATCTGCATGCCCAGGCTACCCCAGCCGGTGTGGAAAATTCCAATAGCAATCGTCCATGCCGGCAGATGGGCAGACGCGCATAGTCGTCAGATGACGAGGGTGGGGCTGTTTTAGGGCCAGGCCGAGCATCATGGTCCGGTCACGTTGCAATCTGGCCACATCTTTGGTGGCGCTATGGGCGAAGCATTGCGGATACTTGCCGAATCGCTCTCCAAAGGGCGATGGATCCTCTCTCCTATTCGGGCCTTCCTCTTGAAGAGCAGCGCGCGGCATTTCTCGCCATCGTGCTTGCCGACCCGCTGTTACGCGACGCGCTGGCGCGGGCTCGCACGCTCGACCTGCCGGACTGGCTGGTGGTTTCCGGCGCGCTCTACAACAGTGTTTGGAACCATCTGACCGGCAAGCCTTCGGGGTATGGCATCAGGGATGTCGACCTGTTCTACTTCGATGACAGCGACCTCTCCTACGAGGCCGAGGACGCCGTTATTCGCCGCGCGGAGAAGCATTTCGAAGGACTGCCGCTGCCGGTCGAGGTGCGCAATCAGGCGCGGGTGCATCTTTGGTATCCGCAGAAGTTCGGGTGGCCTTGCCCGCGCTATTCGAACGCCAGCGATCCCGTCTGCTATTTCGCGTCGAAGACGCACGCCGTCGGGGTTCGATACGATGCTGACGGGCAGCTGGTGTTGGTGGCGCCGTTCGGGCTGGATGATGTTTTTTCGTTCCGCATCACACCGAACCGGGTGATGGACAATCAGAAGACGCATGAGGCGAAGGGCAGACGCGCCCAGGAGTATTGGCCGGAGATCACTGTCGTGCCTTGGTAGGAAATGTCGGCAGGGCAGAGGGCGCGCTTCACGCCAGCGTCTCCCACCTTTTGCACCGCGCTGCGTACGAAAAGGGGGCGCCCGGCGCCCCTTTCGCTTACTCGCAGTTTTTACCCATTCACCAGCGCCAGCAACTCCTCAGTATAGCGCTTGCCCATAACCTTGTTGGGCGACAGCGCGTCACCAATAGCCTGCACCTCGGCCGCGCTTAGCTCGATGTCCGCCGCCGCCGTGTTCTGCTCCAGATGGCGTATCTTGCGCGCGCCGGGGATCGGTACGATGAAATCGCCCTGGTGCAGCACCCAGGCCAGCGCCAGCTGTGCCGAGGTCACGCCCTTTTCAACAGCCAGCTTTTCCAAGGTGGCGATGACAGCGGCGTTGGCTTCCATCGCCTCGGCCTGGAAGCGCGGCAAGGTCCGGCGCCAGTCGCCGTCGCTCAAGGCCTCGGGCTTGGCGATCGTGCCGGTCAGCAGCCCACGGCCGAGCGGGCTATAGGGAACGAAGCCGATGCCGAGCTCGCGGCAGACGGCGAACACCTCGTCTTCCGGGTCGCGGCTCCACAGCGAATATTCGCTCTGCACGGCCGATGCCGGATGCACGGCATGGGCCCGGCGAATGGTCGCGGCACTCGCCTCGGACAGGCCAAGCGCGCGCACCTTGCCCTCGCGCACCAGTTCGGCCATGGCGCCGACCGTATCCTCGATTGGCACGTTGGGGTCGACACGGTGCTGGTAGTAGAGGTCGATCACATCGGTGCCCAGCCGTTTCAGCGAGGCCTCGGCGACCGCTTTGACGTGCTCGGGGCGGCTGTCGACGCCCGCCATGCGGTCGAGGCCTGTACCTTCCTCCAGAATCCGGAAGCCGAATTTTGTCGCGATCGTCAGATGATCACGCACCGGCTTCAGCGCCTTGCCGAGCAGAATCTCGTTCTCGAAGGGGCCATAGACCTCCGCCGTGTCGAAGAAGTTGACGCCGATATCGACGGCGCGGTGCAGCGTGGCGATCGCATCGGCTTCCGCTTGGCCGCCATAGGCGAAGCTCATGCCCATGCAGCCGAGGCCGACGGGGTAGACGTTCAATTCAGTTCCTAGCTTGCGGGTTTGCATAACGCGTCTCCTTGTTGCGATGTGGGAGAAATAGCGCCTTGCCTTGTGTTCGATAATCGGCTTCCATCCGCACGGGCTGTACTAAAAGATAGATCAATGAATCGCGCGCATCTTTCCCAATTGGCCGTGCTGGCAACTGTCGCTCAATGCGGCAGCTTTCGGGGCGCCGCCAGGGAATTGGCCATCGCGCCTTCGGCTGTCAGCCACGCGGTATCCAGCCTGGAGGCGCGGCTTGGCGTTCGGCTGCTGGCGCGCAGCACACGCAGCGTCGCGCCGACCGAAGAAGGTGCGCAGTTGCTGGAGCGGTTGCGGCCGGCGCTGTCGGAGATCGACCTGGCGCTGGAGACGGCAATCGAGACGCGCGACCGGCCGGCCGGCAATCTGCGCCTGACCGTGCCGCGCACGGCAGCGCATTTGGCGCTGACGCCACGGCTGGGCGCCTTTGCGTCGGCCTATCCCGACATCGTGCTGGAGATCGTCATCGAGGACCGCTTCACCGACGTGGTGGAAGGCGGCTTCGATGCTGGCGTCCGGCTTGGCGAGAGCCTGCAGCGCGACATGATCGCGGTGCGCATCGGGCCGGACCTTCGCGGCGCGGTGGTCGGCGCCCCGGTCTATTTCGAGGTCAACCCCAAGCCGCGCCACCCGCGCGACCTGGCCGGCCACCGCTGCATCCGCTTCCGCTTCTCCAGCGGCATCCTCTACCGCTGGGAGTTCGAGAAAGGCCGCGAGACGATCGAGATGGCGGTGGAGGGACCGCTGATCCTCGACGAGGACCATCTGATCGCCCAGGCGGCGGTCGACGGCGCCGGGCTCGCCTTCGTCTTTGAGGACTATGTCCGCGCACCGCTCGCCGACGGCAGGCTGATCCGCGTGCTGGAGGACTGGTGCCCGCCCTTCGACGGCTTCTTTGTCTATTATCCGAGCCGCCGTCAGATGCGGCCAGCGCTCAGGGCCTTTGTCGATTTCTTCAAGGTGAGTGGATAAAGCGGGCTCGCCCCCCCTTGGTGGAAGATAACCGGCATCGCGGTCGTTCACCAACGATGCAAACATCGATCACCAACAGCACCACCCGCTATGGCTGGGGCGCGATCATTCTTCACTGGCTGATTGCGCTGATCTTCATCGGCCAGTTCGCTCTCGGCTTCGTCATGGTGCGGGTGACCAGCCAGCGCACCGCCTTCGAACTGATCCAGCTGCACAAATCCTTCGGCTTCCTGCTGCTCGGCCTGATCATCCTGCGCATCGTCTGGCGCTACGGCAATACAACGCCGGCGCTGCCGCGCTCGGTCGGGACTTTGGAACGTCGGGCGGCACCGTTGGCCCATTTTGCGCTCTACGCGTTCCAGCTTGCCTTGCCCTTGTCCGGGTGGGCGCTCGTGTCGGTCTCGATGCTGGAGATACCCAGCCTGCCGTTCAACCTGTTCGTCATGCCGAACCTGCCGCTGGCCGAATCGGATGGTGCCGAAAGCTTCTGGGCGGCGGCGCATTGGTATCTTGCCTATGCCGGCATGGCGCTTGTGGCTCTCCACGTTGCGGCGGCACTGCGGCATCATTTCCAGCTCAGGGATGGCGTGCTCATGCGCATGATCACGCCTTCGTCAGATCCGGAATAGAGCGAGCGGTTCATTCGTTCATGGAGTGAGGGCGCAGGAATGCGCTGCCTCCAACAAGGAACATCCCCATGTACACGCGCATCCTCGGATTTGCGGCGGTCGCCGCTTGCCTCGCCATGCCTGTTTCAGCGGCCGTCGCGCTTGGTGACGCCGCCGGCAGCTATTCGATCAGCCCGGCCAACTCCAGCATCCGCTTCTCCATCGGCAAGGTCGGCGGCGGCGGCCTGAATGGCGCCTTCGCCCGCTTCAAGGGCTCGATCCGCATCGACAACAGCGATGTCGGGCACTCGCAGGTCAATTTCACCATCTTTCCCGAAAGCGTTGGCACCGGCCAGAGCCGTATCGATGCCTTCCTGCGCTCCGACGCGGTGTTCGATGCCGCCAACAACCCGGAGATCCAGTTCCGCTCTACCAGCGTGACCCGAACCAGCGACACCACGGCCCTCGTCAGCGGCCGGCTGACGGCGCGCGGCAAGACGTTTCCGGAAAAGTTCATGGCCGAGCTTGGCGGTCTCAAGGCCGGGACGATCAAATTCCATGTCACCGGCAAGGTGCTGAGGTCGCGCTACGGCATGGATGTCGGCACGCCAATCTATTCCAACATCGTCGACTTCGACATGACGCTGACCGGCAAAAGGGGCTGACCCTCGTCATTGGCTTTTCCGGCGATTTCGGGCAAACCTCGTTGCCTGTAATTGTGATGGAGAAGCCTGATGTTCCGATGGGGTGTGTTGTCGACGGCCAAGATCGGCCGCGAGCATTTGTTGCCGGCGATGGTCGAGGCGGAGAACGGCGTGCTGTCGGCGATCGCCAGCCGTGACCTGTCGAAGGCCAAGGCGCTGGCCGAGCGCTTCGGCGCGCGCCATACCTTCGGCTCCTATGAGGAACTGCTTGCCTCCGACGAGGTCGATGGCGTCTACATCCCGTTGCCGACCTCGCAGCATGTCGAATGGGCGGCCAAGGCCATCGAAGCCGGCAAGCACGTGCTGGTCGAAAAGCCGCTGGCGCTCGACGCCAAGGACATCCTGCCGCTGATCAAGCTGCGCGACCAGAAAAAGGTGCTGGTCTGCGAGGCCTTCATGGTCATCTACCACCCGCAATGGATCAAGGTACGCGACCTCATCGCCAGCGGCGCCATCGGCCGGCTGCGCCATGTGCAGGGTGCCTTCTCCTACTACAATGTCGACCCCAGCAACATGCGCAACCAGCTCGATCTCGGCGGTGGTGCGCTGCCCGACATCGGCGTCTACCCGACCGTGTCGACGCGCTTTTCGACCGGCAAGGAGCCGCTGCGCGTGCAGGCGACGATCGAGCGCGACAAGACATTCGGCACCGACATCTACTCCTCGATCCGCGCCGATTTCGGCGACTTCGAGCTGTCGTTCTATCTGTCGACGCAGATGGCGGCGCGCCAGGTGATGGTGTTCCACGGCGAGAAGGGTTTCATCGAGCTGTTCTCGCCCTTCAATGCCGGGCTCTACGACCACCACCGCGTCGAACTGCACAACCAGAACCACACCGAGACGCAAGTGTTCCGCTTTCCCGGCACGCAGCAATACCGGCTGGAGGTCGAGACCTTCGCGCGTGCGGCACAGGGCGGCAAGGAGCGCGTCTTCACGCTGGAGGAATCCGTGCTCAACCAGAAAGTCATCGATGCCATCTTCCGCGCCGGCGGCAAAGAAGGCTGGGAGACAGTCTGACCCCTTGCATTGAAGTAGCCGGCTAATTCTGGGAGGAAAGATGGCTGACGATGCGGACGTGATCATTGTCGGCGCCGGTCTTGCAGGGCTGGTTGCCGCCGCCGAGCTTGCCGAGGCCGGCAAGAAAATCATCATTGTCGACCAGGAGCCGGAGCAGTCGCTGGGCGGTCAGGCGTTCTGGTCGTTCGGCGGCCTTTTCCTCGTCAATTCGCCCGAGCAGCGGCGCATGCGCATCCGCGATTCGCATGACCTGGCGTTGGAAGACTGGCTGGGCACCGCGGCTTTCGATCGGCCGGAGGATTTCTGGCCGCGCAAATGGGCGGAAGCCTATGTCGGTTTCGCCGCCGGCGAGAAACGCTCCTGGCTGATGCAGCGCGGCCTGAAATTCTTTCCTGTGGTCGGCTGGGCCGAGCGGGGCGGCGGCAATGCAATCGGCCACGGCAATTCGGTGCCGCGCTTTCACATTACCTGGGGCACCGGCCCCGGTGTGCTCGAACCGTTCGCCCAGCGCGTGCGCGAGGCCCAAAAGCGCGGATTGATCAGTTTCAAAT
>NZ_RZQI01000211.1:0-7740 GCF_003998335.1 Mesorhizobium sp. M7A.F.Ca.CA.002.05.1.1
GACGAAAGCGCCATGAGGCGCCGGGGTGCGCCGGACACCGCCATGCGCGTCGCCGAGCATTTCCGCGACCAGGGGCATCGCGTTTTGCTGGTGCTGGATTCGATCACCCGCTTCGCCCACGCCCTGCGTGAGGTGGCGACGGGGACCGGCGAGCCGCCGGTCGCGCGCGGTTATCCGGCCTCGGTGTTCACCGAACTGCCCAAGCTGCTCGAACGCGCCGGGCCGGGCGGGGAAGGCAAAGGATCCATCACCGCCATCATTTCCGTGCTGGTCGACGGCGACGATCACAACGATCCGGTCGCCGATTCCGTGCGCGGCATCCTCGACGGCCATGTCGTGCTCGACCGTGCGATCGCCGAACAGGGTCGCTATCCCCCCGTCAACCCGCTGTCGTCCATATCGCGGTTGGCCGGAAAGGCCTGGAGCGTAGAACAGCGCGCGCTGGTGACAAGGCTGAAGTCGATGATCTCGCGCTTCGAGGACACGCGCGATATCCGGTTGCTTGGGGCCTATCAGGGGGGCGCCGATGCCGAACTGGACATCGCCGTGCGCCAGGTGCCGCTGATCTATGAGGCGCTGACGCAAGCGCCGAAGGATCGCCCGTCGACCGACCCGTTCTCCGATCTCGCCCGCCACCTCAAGAGCAAGCTGAAGGCCGATGCCGGAGACTGAACGCGAATATACCGAGCGCATCCTGCGCGACATGATCGCCGAGGCCAACGCCGTGGAGCAAGCCGAGGCTGACGAAGCGAGAACCGCCAAGGCAAAGGCCGCCCGTGACATCGCAGCCAAAGCCGAGGCCGTTCTGGCCAGAGCCGTCAAGCCAATCCTGCCACGAGCTGGCAAAGCCGATCCTGATCTGGCCAGGCCCGTCGAACCCGCTCTGCCCCGGGCTCCCCAGGCGGTGGCTGCCGAGATGACGCAGGCCAGCCGCGACTCGCTGATCGACGGGCTGTTCCCGCGCACCGAATGGCCGCAGCCGCCAAAGGCACCGTTTCCCCGACTGAAGAAGAAGTCCGACCGACGCAGCGATTTCGTCATAGCCGCGCTCGGCATCACGCTCGGCCTGATCTGCGCCCTGTTTCCCTGGTACATCTTCTTCAACCAGGACCAGTTTGGCGTCCAGGCGATGAAGTTCGGCGGCACCGGCTCCAATTCCGGGCGAGCGGGCGGCGGCGTGGTCGCGCAACGCAGCGCGCCGCTGACGGCAAAGGATATTCCCGCGGCCAATCTCGATCTTCTTGCCACGGGGACGGTGCGGGACGACGCCAATCCCGCAGCCGCACCCGACGAGCAACCGTTTCCGGCCGACGCGGCGAAATTCCGCATGGTTCATGTCGCTAACGGCCGTGCCATGATCCAGGACGACGCTGGCCTCTGGATCGTCCAGCGCGGCTCGATACTGCCTGACTCCAGTCAGGTGTCCTCCATCGAGCAGCGCAACGGCAAATGGGTCATGGTCACCAGTGCCGACCGGGTGATCGAACTCTCCAGATAAACGATCTCCGGCTCCCGCCATCCGCAAGGCCCGCGCAAGACTGGCGGCCTAGTCTCTGGGTACCTGCTCGGAGATTCCCATGGAGCCCGTTTCCCTTTTCGACCTCGCCGCCAAGCAAGCGCAATGGCTGGCCGTGCGCCAGTCGGCAGTCGCCGGCAACATCGCCAATGCCAACACGCCAGGCTATACGGCAAACGATGTCGAGCCATTCGAAAAGGTGCTCGACCGCGCTGCCGTATCGCTGCAGGCGACCCAGGCCGGCCATCTCGGCAATGCGGCGACCAATGCCGGCTTCACCATCAAGCCGCAGGAGAATGACGGCGTCGTCATGCCGTCCAAGAACTCGGTCGTTCTGGAAGACCAGTTGCTGAAAGCCGGCGAGGTGCGCCGCTCCTTCGAACTCAACACGGCGATCGTCAAGGCGTTTCATACGATGATGATGATGGCGGTGAAGAGCTGACCATGGACGCACTGACCGCAGCCCTCAAAGTCGCAGCATCCGGCCTCGGCGCCCAGTCGGAGCGCCTGCGCGTGGTTTCCGAAAATCTCGCCAACGCCCAGTCGACCGGCACCGCGCCCGGCTCCGATCCTTATCGCCGCAAGACCATCAGCTTCGTCTCCGAGCTTGACAGGGCCTCCGGCAGCTCAACCGTTGCAGTGAATTCGATCGATCGAGACCCCAGCGACTTTCCAGTCGAGTTCCAGCCCGGCAACGAGGCAGCCGACGAGAAGGGCTACGTCAAGATGCCCAACGTCAACGTGCTGATCGAAATGGCCGACATGACCGAGGCCAACCGCTCCTACGAGGCCAACCTTCAGGTCGTCAAGCAGGCCCGCGACCTGATTTCCATGACCATCGACCTGATGAGGAACCAGTAATGATCAGCGGTATCGGAGCGCTTCAGTTCAAGCCGTCGATCGGCGGCGACGACACGGCCACAAGCCTGCTCCAGGGCGGTGCGACACCTTCGGCCGGCGGCACCATCGGCACCTCCTTCGCCGAGGCGCTGAGCCAGGCAGCCTCCAAGACCGTGAACACGCTGCAGAATGCCGAGCAGGTATCGTTGCAGGCGCTCAAGGGCGACGCCGACACCCGTCAGGTGGTCGACGCCGTGATGAGCGCGCAGCAGGCGCTTCAGACCGCCGTCGCCATCCGCGACAAGGTGGTTTCCGCCTATCTCGAAGTCAGTCGAATGGGCATCTGAGGAATTCCGCCATGAAAGCACTCGCCATCGCCGCCACCGGCATGAATGCCCAGCAGACAAATCTGGAAGTCATCGCCAACAACATCGCCAACATCAACACCACCGGCTACAAGCGCGCCCGTGCCGAATTCTCCGACCTGCTCTATCAGGTCGACCGTACACAAGGCGTGCCCAACCGCTCCAACGCCTCGCTGGTGCCGGAGGGCGTCTCGATCGGCCTCGGCGTCAAGACGACGGCCGTGCGCAACGTGCACACCCAGGGCGAACTGACCAGCACCGGCAACAGTTTCGACCTGGCGCTGACCGGCAGGGGCTGGTTTCAGATCGAGGGTGCCGACGGCGGCACGCTCTACAGCCGCGCCGGAGCTCTCAACACCAACGCCACCGGCCAACTCGTGACGGTCGACGGCGCTGCCGTCATTCCGGCAATCAATGTTCCCGTGGATGCCGTCGAGGTCATCGTCAACAAGACCGGCCAGGTCTTCGCCCGCATCGATGGCCAGACCGACCTGCAGAACCTCGGGCAGCTTCAGATCGCCAACTTCGCCAACGAGGCCGGCCTGGCGCCGCTCGGCGACAATCTGTTCCAGGAAACCACGGCTTCGGGGCCGGCGAATGTCGGCGTGCCGGGCGATCCCGGCTTTGCCACCATCCAGCAGGGCTATCTCGAAGCCTCCAACGTCGACCCGGTCAAGGAAATCACCGAACTGATCTCGGCGCAGCGCGCTTATGAGATGAACTCCAAGGTCATTCAGGCCGCCGACGACATGGCCTCCGTGGTCTCCAAGAACATCAGGTAACGCATGATGTCGACGCCCGGCCTCCTGTCCGCATTCCGCCGCACCGCGCTCGTCCTTGCGCTGGTGACCGGCACGATGCCGGCTTTTGCCCAGGAGTCGACCAACCAATCGGCCACCCGGATCGCCAGCAATCAAGCTGGCGGCGAGGTGGTGCTTATTCCGAGCCGGGTAATCTATCCCGGCGAGACCATCAACCTGGCTGCCCTGAAACAGGTCACCCTTATCGTCGGCAAGCGCAAGCCGGAGGCGGTCGCCACGCGAGCCGAAGAACTGGATGGCAAGGTCGCCAAGCGCACGCTGCTGCCCGGCCGCTACATTCCTTCCACCGCCATCCGCGAGGCCTGGCTGGTCGAACAGGGTGCTTCCGTGCAGATCTTCTTCATCGCCGGCGGGCTGACGATCTCGGCCACCGCCGTGACGCTGCAGCCGGGAGTTGCGGGCGACCTCGTCAAGGTTCGCAACATCGACAGCGGCAAAATCCTGTCCGGCACGGTGATGGCGGACGGAACCATCCAGGTCAGCGCTTCATGATGCGCGGGCTTACCCTGATGCTGGCAGCCGTGCTTGGCCTGCAGCCGGCGCTGGCCGATGGCCTGACGTCGAAGGCCAAGCGCGAGCTCGCCGCCAAGAATGGCGGCGTCTACAGCGATCCCGAATATGATCCGGCCACCACCAGCCGCATGTTCCGGGTGTCGACCGGGCCAAGTTCGCTGCCGCCGGGCCAGGTCGCCGCGCGCATCAAGGACATCGCCCAGCTGCAGAGTTCGCGCGACAATCAGCTCGTCGGCTACGGCCTGGTCATCGGCCTTGCCGGATCGGGCGACAGCCTGCGCAACTCGCCATTCACCGAACAGTCGATCCGCGCGATGCTCGAAAATCTCGGCATCGCCACCGAAGGCGGCAGTGCGCGCGCCAAGAATGTCGCCGCCGTCATCGTCACCGCCAACATGCCGCCCTACGTGCAATCGGGCGCCCGCATCGACATCGACGTCTCCTCGATGGGCGACGCGACCTCGCTTTCCGGCGGCACGCTGATCATGACGCCGCTGAAGGCGGCGGACGGCGAGATCTATGCCGTCGGCCAGGGCTCGGTCATCGTGTCCGGCTTTACCGCCCAGGGACAGGCCGAGCAGCTGACGCAAGGCGTGCCGACCTCCGGCCGCGTGCCGAACGGCGCCATCGTCGAGCGTGCTGTCCAGGCCGAGTTCGACGATCAGGCGATCCTGACGCTGCAACTGCGCAATCCCGATTTCTCGACCGCTATCCGCATCGCCGACGCCATCAACGACTACACCGGCCAGCGCTTCGGCATGCGGGTGGCGGCGGAGCGCGATTCGCGCACCGTTCAGATCAGAAGGCCGAAAGGTGTCTCGGCGGCCCGCTTCTATGCCGAGATCGAGAATTTGGTGGTCGAATCCGACACGCCGGCCCGTGTCGTGATCGACGAGCGCACCGGCACCATCGTCATCGGCAATGACGTCAAGATCTCACGTGTCGCCATCAGCCACGGCACGCTCACCGTGCGCATCACCGAAGCGCCGCGCGTCGTCCAGCCCGAGCCCTTCTCCAAGGGCGAGACCGCCATCGAACCGTTCACAGCCATCGACGCCAGCCGGCCCGACGCCCGCGTTGCCGTGCTGGACGGACCCGATCTCCAGACCCTCGTTTCCGGCCTCAACCGCCTCGGCGTCAAGCCGGATGGCATCATCGCCATCCTGCAGGGCATCAAGTCGACCGGGGCCCTGCAGGCCGACCTGGTTCTGCAATAGGCGATGCCGATGACGCGCTTCTTCTCACACCACGAAAGACACCGCACCGCTGCGATCCTGCTCGCGTCCGCCATTCTCGCGACGCTGCCCTTTGCCGGCGACACTGCGCGCGGCGAGGAGACGGTCCGCCAGGTCCTGCCGGGAGCACCGGTGGCAGCGACGCCGCAGCAATTGACGCGGGAAAAGGCGCCGGACCAAAGCGAGATCGAGCGCTTCTGCTCAAACATCGCCGACGCCGCCCGCGACCGCCGCTATGTCCTGCAGGCGGAGGAACTGAAGCAGCTCCAGGCCGGCATTGACGAGCGCATGAAAGCTCTCGATGCAAAGAAAGCTGAATACGAGACCTGGCTGAAGCGACGCGAGGTTTTCCTGGCCCGGGCAGAGGACGGCGTGGTCCAGATCTACGCCGGCATGAAGCCCGACGCCGCCGCCGAGCGGCTGGCCATCGTCAACGCCGATCTGGCTGCGGCCATATTGATGAAGCTCGATACACGCAAGGCGAGCGTCATCCTCAACGAAATGGACCAGAAGGCAGCGGCGACGCTCACCGGCATTATGGCCAGCGCAGCCCGAAGGGTAGATCCGTCATGATCCGGAAAATGCTTGTCCTGTGCGCGGTCACCATGCTGTCGGGTTGCGGAACCAACCTCAAGGAGGTCGGCAGGGAGCCGGCCCTGTCCCCGGTCGGCTCCGGCATCGATGGCGGCAGTACCGGCTCCCTCTATCGCTATCCGCAAACGCCGCCCGCGCCAGTCAAGAAATTCTCGTTGTGGGACGACCGCCAGAGCCGGCTGTTCACCGACCCGCGGGCGCTGTCCCAGGGCGACATCCTGACGGTCAAGATCAAGATCAACGATCGGGCCAACTTCAAGAACCAGAACGACAGGAGCCGCACCGCCAATCGCAAGCTCGGTTACGACCTCAGCGCGCAGTGGGACCAGTGGAGCACAGCCGGCAAGGGCGCTGGGGCTCTCAGCTCCACCACGGACACGACTGCCGACGGCGAGATCAAGCGCTCGGAGACACTTGAGCTCAATGTCGCGGCGATCGTCACCGATGTGCTGCCCAACGGCAATCTGATGATCACCGGATCGCAGGAAGTGCGCGTCAACGCCGAGCTCAGGGTGCTGACGCTCGCCGGCATCGTGCGGCCGGCCGATATCGGCGCCGAAAACACCATCCCCTACGAACGTATCGCCGAGGCCCGCATCTCCTACGGCGGACGCGGTCGCATCACCGAGGTCCAGCAGCCTGCCTACGGCCAGCAGATTCTCGACCAGGTTCTTCCGTTCTAGGATCGGAGCAGGGCGCCGTGGCAAATATCGAACAGGTTCAGCCACGCAAGGGTCCCTCCCCTGCCATCCAGGCCGGCCTGCTGCTGCTTGTGACGGCGGCCGCCATTGGCATGGGCTGGATGTCCGGCGGTTATCTCAAAGGCGTCGGCGCACCGGCGTCGGTACCGGTCGCGCCTGAGAACGAAGGCAAGATCATGCAGCCCACCGCGGCCGAGCAGCCAGGCCTGGGCCCGATGCTTGTCGTGCTGGCGCCGATCACCACCAACATCGCCTCGCCTGCCGGCACATGGATCAGGATGGAGGTGTCCGTCGTCTATGACGGGCCGCAGCCACAGGCAATGTCGGATGACATCCACCAGGATCTTCTGGCCCTGGTGCGCACCTTGAAGATGCATCAGATCGAGGGCGCCAGCGGCTACCAGCACCTGAAGGCCGATCTTGAGGAACGCGCCTCGATCCGCAGCCAGGGTCACGCCAAGCAGATTCTTATCAGGACATTGCTGCTCGAATGAGAAAGTTCCTTCTCGCCACGGCGATGATCGCGGCCGCAACGTCCGTCGCGACGGCGCAGCAACTCGATCTCGGCGGTATCGGCAAGGCCGACGGCACCACCGTAGGCTACATCATCCAGATGTTCGGCCTGCTGACCGTTCTGTCGGTGGCGCCAGGCCTGCTGATCATGGTGACCAGCTTCACCCGTTTCGTCATCGCCTTCTCGATCCTGCGCGCCGGCATCGGCTTGCAGTCGACACCGGCAAACCTCATCCTGATTTCGCTGTCGCTGTTCATGACTTTCTATGTCATGGCGCCGACCTTCGATCAGGCCTGGAACACCGGCGTCAAGCCGCTGATGGACAACCAGATTACCCAGACCGAAGCCTTCGACAAGATTTCGGACCCGTTCCGCACCTTCATGCTGCACAATGTGCGTGACAAGGATTTCGACCTCTTCGCCGACCTTGCCCGCGAGCGCGGACAGACCGTTTCGCGTGACACCGTCGACCTGCGCATCCTGGTGCCGGCCTTCATGATCTCGGAGATCCGGCGCGGTTTCGAGATCGGCTTCCTGATCGTGCTGCCATTCCTCGTCATCGACCTGATCGTCGCCACCATCACCATGGCGATGGGCATGATGATGCTGCCGCCGACAGTGGTGTCGCTGCCGTTCAAGAT
>NZ_RZQI01000212.1:0-7730 GCF_003998335.1 Mesorhizobium sp. M7A.F.Ca.CA.002.05.1.1
ACCACGAGGCCTATCTCGGGGACCGTGTCGAACTGATCGCGGCCGAAAAGGCCGGTATTATCAAGCCCGGCTGTCCGGTGGTCATCGGCGCGCAGGAGAGCGAAACGGCGCTGCAGGTGCTGATCGAAACCGCCGAGCGGCTTGAATGCCCCACCTTCGTCTACGGCCAGGACTTCCTTGCCTTCGAGGAAAACGGCCGCATGGTCTACCAGGACGAAGACGGCTTGATGGACCTGCCACCGCCCAGGCTGCCCGGACGCCATCAGTTCGCCAATGCGGCGGCGGCGATCGCCGCGGTCAAGGCGGCCGGTTTCGAGATCAGCCATCGCGCCGCCGAAAAGGCGATGATCAATGTCGCCTGGCCAGGGCGTATGCAGAAGCTGATGCAGGGCCGGCTGGCCGAACTGGCACCCAAGGGCGCCGATATCTGGCTCGACGGTGGCCACAATCCGGGGGCCGGCGTGGTGGTTGCCGAAGCGTTGGCCGAGCAGGAAGAGAAGAACCCGCGTCCGCTGTTCCTCATCTCGGGCATGATCAACACCAAGGACCAGAGCGGCTATTTCCGTGCCTTCAAGGGCCTCGCCCGGCATGTCTACACGGTGCCGGTGAGCCTTAGCGAGGCCGGCGTGCCAAACGACGAACTGGCGGTCCGCGCGACGGAAGCCGGGCTGACCGCCGAGCCGGTGAGTTCCGTCGCCAGCGCGCTGATGCTGCTGCGCGACACCTGGGACGGTCCGGCGCCACGCATCCTGATCAGCGGTTCGTTGTATCTGACCGGCGCGGTGCTGGCCGAGAACGGCACCCCGCCGACCTGAAGGCGGATTTTTCTGCGAGGAACCTGTCATGATCAAGGTCAAGCAGCTCGCTCACGTCTGCATCTTCGCCAACGACCTTGAAGCGACACGAAGCTTCTATCGCGACGTGCTGGGCATGGACACCTGCTTCAATTTCCTGCGTGACGGCAAGATTTTCGGGTTCTACCTCGATTGCGGCGGCGGCAGCCATGTCGAGGTGTTCGGGAAAAACGAGGCCCGCTATGGCGACCTGAACCAGATCAACCACTTCTGCCTAGAAGTGGAGAACATTGATGCCGCGATCGCCCACATCAGGTCGAAAGGTGTCGACGTCACCTCAAAGAAACTGGCCTGCGATGACACATTTCAGGCCTGGATCCGCGATCCAAACGACGTGAAAATCGAGTTGTTCGAGTACACCCAGAAAAGCGCACAATTCACCGGCGACGACCGCATCGCTGATTGGTGAGACCAGCCAAGCCATGACACCGCATCAGGCGCCTTTCTAAGGGTCTCTGAAATCACAATGGTATGATTGCTTCCAGATCGATGTCGACGCCGATGCTTGCCGTCAGGCGGGAATAGAAGAGGGAGGCCGGTTCTCGCCCGGCCTCCCGAATCTCATAGGATTCAAGTGCGCGTTCGACGATATCAGCTATTGAACGGTTTTCGCGACGAGCGAGTCGATGAGCAATATCTCGTGCTTTTGCGCTGCGGACGGAAAGCTGGGGTTCGGCCATTTCAAACTCCCCTTTCTAGAAGATGTAGTCTCTCAGCGCCCATCAAGATGGCACATGATGGCATGCCGTCACCTCAATTCGATCTCGATAAAGGCATATTCGCCTTCGTTGGCGTTGATGACGTCATGTTCGACGCCCTCTTTGCGGAAATAGGGCGCGCCCTTCTTCATCTCGGCGAAGGTCTCGCCGTCCTTGGTCAACAGCTTCACCTTGCCGTCCATCAGCGGCACGACGACATAGTCGTGGCCGTGGCGATGCCAGCCGGTGTTTTCGCCCGGTGCGAAGCGGTACTCGGTGACGATGACGCGCTCATTGTCGATGAATACGGTGGCCTTGGCGGATCCGGTCATGGGGTTCTCCTGTCTGGCTCAAGCAGATGACATGGAGTGGCCGGACGCGAGAGCCAGAGCCACGCACCGATGACGCCAACAAAAAGCCCGGCGCGAGGCCGGGCTTGATGGTCATATGAATTTCAGATGGATCAGGCGAGATTGCCGTTGATCCAGTGCGACAGCGCGGTCTTGGGCGCCGCACCGACCTTCTTGTCGGCCATTTCGCCGCCCTTGAAGATCATCAGCGTCGGGATCGAGCGCACGCCGAACTGGGCGGCAAGCTCCGGATTCTCGTCGATGTTGAGCTTGGCGATCTTCACCTTGGCGCCGAGTTCGGTGGCAATGTCTTCGAGCGCCGGCGCGATCATCTTGCAGGGACCGCACCATTCCGCCCAGAAATCGACGACGACCGGTACGTTGGCGTCAAGCACGTCGGCCTGGAAGTTGCTCTTGTCGACCTTCACGGTTGCCATATGGAAAATCCTTTTGAAAGTTTTTGTCCCACCAAATGTGGTGGTGATCGCGCCCTTCTTCAAGCAGGTGTTGTGTCACGCTCCCGTGAGTCGGGCAAGGGCGTCGTCCATGGCACCGGCTGGCAGCTCGATCAGCCGCGGCGCCTCGGTGAACAGCAGGGCCGCCTTGACCGTGCGGCCGGGATAGAGCGGCTGCAACAGGGCGCGATAGAGCGCGAGCTGGAGCAGGTAGGCCGGCGGCACCTCGGCCAGAGTGGAGGGCGCCGGCCGGTTGGTCTTGTAGTCGACGATCGAGACCGTGTCCGACGTCACCGCCAACCGGTCGATCTTGCCGGAAATCGAGCGCTTTTTGCCCTTTACTTCCAGGCTGCCCATGATCGCGACCTCAGCACGCGACGACGGCGCAAACAGCTGACCGAGGCCGGGATCCGCAAGGATTGATGTGACCGACGCCAGGGCTTTTTCGCGCTCTGACGGAGGCCAGTCCGCACCCGTTCGCAAGAGATAGCGCTCCGCCGCGCGCTGGCGTTCGGGCTCGGCAATGCCCGGCAGCATCTGCAGCAGTTTGTGAAGGGCAAGCCCGCGCAGCACCGCAAAGCCCGGCTCGGCATCGGCGTCGAGCACCGGCGACGCCTTGTCGACCACAGCTTCCTTGCCTTCGTCTATCAGCGCCGCAGCACCGGATGGCGACAGCGGACGCGGCAGATCCTCGAAGGGGGGCAAGGGCCGGAACAAGGTCGCCGGCAGAGGTCCGAAAGCATCCGTCGGCCGCGCCTGCTCGCCGGAAGCCAGTGCGACCGGCGGCAGCTTGGTGACATGGAAACGATGCACCGGCTCGCCGCCGGCGGGATGCGCACGCTGCTCGCTTTCCGGCGCACCGATCAACGCGCGGCTGACGATCGAATGCCAGGTGCCGGCGTTCGGCGCTCGCTTGCCGTGATAGCCGCAGACGATCAGCCGGTCCTCGGCACGGGTCATGCCGACATAGAGCAGCCGGCGGTATTCGTCGTCGGCGAGTTCCCGTGCCCGCGCCGCCGCTGCTTTGGAAAAGCCGTTGGCGACGTCGCTGGCAGAGCGCCAGAGATAGCCCTTGCCGTCCCAATTCGCGCCGGAGCCATCGAAGGGCATCAGGCGCGGCAGATGCTGGTCACTGAACGGGGCGGAACCGCCATCGACCAGGAACACGACCGGCGCTTCCAGGCCCTTGGCAGCGTGCAGGGTCATGACCCGGACCTCGTCGCGGGTCTGGTCCATCTCGCGCTTGATCTCAGGACCGGCGTTTTCCAGCGTCGACAGGAAGGCTTCCAGCCCCGGCAGGCCGGTCCGTTCCTCGGCCAGGCAGAAGCTGAGGAACTCGTCGAGAATGTCGCCGGCTTCGGGCCCGAGCCGCGCGATCATCTTGCGGCGCACGCCATCACGCGCCAGCAGGCCAGCGTAAAACTCGAACACCGGTTTGAAGGCGGCCTCGTTCGTCCAGATGTCGACCTGGGCGACGATCTTCGCCAGTCTCTCGCTTTCGCCGGCGTGCTGTCGCAACGACGCGATCAGCGACAAGCCGGACGGCCTCTGCGCGGCGAGCGTGAAAAGCGTCTCTTCCGGCAGATCGAAGATCGGGCTGCGCAACACGGCGGCAAGCGACAGATCGTCCTGCGGCTGGATGAGGAGATGACCGAGCGCAATCAGGTCCTTGACCGCGATGTGTCCAGGCAGGCTCAGCCGGTCGGCGCCGGCAACCGGAATGTCGCGGCGTTTGAGTGCGCGGGTCAGCGCATGGACGAAGCGGTCGCGCTTGCGCACCAGCACCAGCACATCGCCCGGCCGCAGCCGCTTGCCCCGGCCTTCGATGATTTCGCCACTGCCGATCCAGCCGGCGATTGTGGCGGCGACGTTCTCAGCCACGCGCACCGCCGGCGCGTGCGCATGGTCGATGGCTTGCGTCCAGTCGTCGGGCTCATCGACGACATCGGCGCCGACCGACGGCCACACCTCGACATAGCCCGGTGCGTCGGTGCGGATCGCCTGGTGGCGCAGCGGATCGGGATCATGGCTGATGCCGCGCCGCACGCTCGCGTCGGCGAAGACGCGGTCGACCGCGGTAAGAACGTCGTCGGTCGAGCGGAACGACCAGGTCAGTTTGAGATCGGCAAAGGACGCCTCGGCGTCACGCACCCGTCCCGCGAACAACAGCCGGCTGTCGGCGAAGGAGTCCGGGGCAGCCCCCTGGAACGAATAGATCGACTGCTTCTCGTCGCCGACCGCGAAGACCGTGCGATGGACCCTGTCGCGCGCGCCAAAGCCGGCAAAGAATTCTTCCGCCAGCCGTTTCACCACTTCCCATTGGTCCGGACTGGTGTCCTGCGCCTCGTCGAGCAGGATATGGTCGATGCCCTGGTCAAGCTTGTATTGCACCCAGGGGCCGGCGTCTGGCCGCGCCAGCAGGTTGACGGTGCGGGTGATCAGGTCGTTGAAATCGAGAAAGCCGCGGCTGCGCTTCAGCATTTCGTAGCGGGCGATCAGCCAGTCGGCGATGGTCAGCGCCGCTCTTGTACCCTCCAGCATCCGGAACAGGGCCAGCCGGTCGGTGGTTTCGACGATGGCATTGGCGGCCGAGAGATAGCGCTCCGCCAGATCCGGCAGCCGGTCGACCAGGGCCTTCCTGAAGGCCTTTGCCGGGTCGTAGGCGTCGCCATCGGTCTTGAGGAAGGCTCGCGCCAGCAGTTGCAGGCGCCGAATGGGATCGCCCTCGGCGAAAGCCTGCCGCGCATAGGGCAGGATGTTGTTCAGCACCGATCTGGCGTCGGTGGCCTCGGCTGCGTGGGCGAAGCCGGCAAAATAGTCGGGCAGGAAACCCGGCAACGGCCATACCGAAGCGGCTATGCCCTCGGCCGTCTGGCCTGGATGGAAATGGAATTCCTCGAACAGGGCCTGGAAGCGCGTGCCATCACGCCCGACGGCGTCGATGAAATTGCGCAAGCCGTCGCGCTTGCGCACGATCTCACCCAGCAAGGCGTCGAGCCCGGCTTCGCCGCCCCGATCGAGAATGGCGGCAAAAGCCTCGGCCAGATCCCTGTCGCCGGCGGATGTGCCGGAGATCATCTCGCGGCGCGCCGCGGCGAACAGCGATGCCTCCATCTGGCCGTCGAGCATCTCGAAATGGGCCGGGATGTTGGCTTCCAGCGGGAACTGGTGCAGCACCGATTCGCAGAAGGCATGGATGGTCTGGATCTTCAACCCGCCGGGCGTTTCCAGTGCCTCGGCGAACAGGCGCCGCGCCCGGCGCATGGTCTCGAGATCCGGCCGGCGGCCTTCCAGAGCCTCGACCTTTGCCGCAAGGTCGGCGTCACCGAGCGTGGTCCATTCCGACAGTGTCGAGAAGACCCGGTTGGACATGTTGGCGGCAGCGGCGCGCGTATAGGTCAGGCACAGGATCTTCGAGGGATCGGTGCCGCGCAGCAGCAACCGGATGACGCGCTGGGCCAGCACATGGGTCTTGCCGGATCCGGCATTCGCCGACACCCAGGCGGAATTGCCGGGATCGGCGGCGCGGGCTTGGCTGGTCGCGGTGTCGCTGGGGATCGGATAGGCCTTTTTCATGCCTCCCCTGCCTCGTCGCCGGCATCGCCGCCTGCCGACCATTCGAGCACGCGGGCAAGATGGTCGTAGTCGCCATCGGTCTCGCCTTCGCGGAACGGCAGCGCGCGCGACAGATAACCCGTCGCAGGATCGGCATAGTGGATCAACAGCTTTTCCAGCCGCGCCCAGGCCTCTTCGGCAAGATCGGTCGCGGTCCGCGGCTGGCGATTGTGTTCGAGGATGGATTCCTCGAACACCTCGCCATTCGGCTTCAGCCTGATGAAGGCCAGTTGAGAGGGCTCGCGTACGCCCAGATCCTTGAAGGCGCCGCGCCTGAGCAGCGCGCCCTCCAACGCCAGTTGCGGCGCAAGCAGTGTGTGCGCCTGCGCCTTGGACGGCGAGGAACCGGTCTTGTAATCCAGTATGTCGGCCATGCCGCCGGCCAAAAGGTCAACGCGGTCGGCGTAGCCGGACAGCGTCACGCCGGATTGGCCGACAACGGTCTTGCCGGCGCGCTCCTCGGCATGGCGCTTTGTCACCGCATCGGCGCGCGTGCGCTCCCACCCGATGATGTTGGCGGCGAGTTTCTCGAAGCGCGGCCACCACACCGCCTCGACATCGGCCGGAAGTGCGGCCTCGGCAAAACAGGCGCGGCCGGCGGCGATAAGGCCGGCGAGCGCCTCGGGGGTGCGCGGATCGGCGACACTGCCTGAGAACAGATGCAGGATGGCGTGAAACAGCGTGCCGCGCTCGGCCGCACCGGGGTCGCGGATGACCTGATCGAGCGGCATCAGTCCAAGGATCCGTCTCGCATAGACAGCGTAGGGATCCCGGCGCAGGGTCTCGATCTCGGTGACCGAGAAATGCGTCGGGCGCACCGACAGGGGCGGCTTCGGCTGCGGCCGTGGCGCGAAATCCCGCCTTGGGCCTGTATCCAGCGCGCGCGCCCAGGCGAGCAGTTCGTCGCCACGCCGGCGCAGCTCCGCTGCCTGATTGTTGCCGATAAAGGTCAGCAGCCGCTGAAGCCAGCGCGACGGCACGGCGGGTGCGTCGCCGGCGCGCGCCGAGCGGGACAGCACCACTTTCCCAGCGCCCATGGCCATCGGGAAATCATGCGCGGCAAGGCCGATGCGCCGCTCGGGCGGTTCGAGGTCGATACCGGTCTTCATCAGCCGCGACATGAAGCGGTCGCTCTCGGGCTTGCGCGGCCATACGCCCTCATTGAGCCCGCCGATGACCAGCGTATCGACGGTCAGCAATCGGGCTTCCAGCGCACCCCAGATGGCGATGTTCCGGTCGGTGCCCTGTGCCGGCTTGACCGATTCAGGCGCGATCAGCGCCGCCATGATATCGGGCCACTCGGTCGCCGCGAAGGACAGTGAAGCCGAAGCCGCGACCAGCCCGCGCAGCAGTTCGGCAAGCTTTTCGCCGGCGTCACCGGCATAGAGTTCGCCAAGACCACCGTCGGCGGTGCGGCCGAGATTTTCGAGTGTGGCGACGCTGGCCCTGACAAGCGCGGCAAGGTCGGCATCGTCCCGGCCGCGGAAGGCTGCGAGCGGCGCCAGAGCCTGCTTGAGACGTTCAAGCAAATTCCGGGTAGTTTCGATGGAGCGCACGGTCAGCCGGGAAAACCAGAAGGGCGGCCGGCTGCCGCCGCCCAGACCGGTGAGGCGGGCCTCGAACAGTTCCGGCAGCGAAACGATGTCTGGGCGGCCGGTGCCGCCGCGCAGCGCCACCAGCTCGACCAGTTCCGCCGCGTGGCGCACATCGGCCCGCTCGAGGCATTGTTCAGGCCAGGCGATCCGGTCGGCCTGTTGT
>NZ_RZQI01000213.1:0-7700 GCF_003998335.1 Mesorhizobium sp. M7A.F.Ca.CA.002.05.1.1
GGACGCGCGTAATGCATGTCGCCTAAAAATTGACCTCGGTTATCAGAGGACGACATGCAAATAGAAAAAAGAACCTAAAGTGCGTCGCATAAATCCGCTTCAACGCAACGCGCTTTAGGTCGCCGGATCACGCCCTTCAACGCTATCGAAGAAGGGACCCTCCTATCGGACCTCCGTTGATCAGGACTGGCGGATCCACTGGCGTTGACGCCGGAGCGGCCCGATGACGACGCACTGGATCGTCCCCGCCATGGCAACGGCGGTTGGCATCGCTGCCTCTTCGGACGTGAAGAGCCAGCACGGCCGGAGCGGGCCGGCAGCCTCGGGCTGGGGATCTTCAAGAGCAGCCATTTCATTGGCAACCCGACTCAGCGCACGCGACAAAAGCTCCAGTTTCAAGTAGCCGGGCTAGTCACCGCGAGAAAGATTTTTGCCCCCATGCTGAACGTCGGCGATACGGTCTACCGGCTCGAACCCCAGATGAGCATCTCGATCAAGTTTGCACCGCAGCTAGTTCAGCCGCCCCAACGTCCTGAGTAAGCCCACGCAATTCGGCCGGAGGCGCAAGGCAGAAAGTTCGAAAAGCTTCCAAGAACCCCAGTCGATGGCCAATTGTAGAACCGTTGACGTCCGCGTTGAGACCGGCAGCGGACCGACGGCTTTATTGTCAGTCACTAGCCTACCCCTGCATTACGACCCAGCACAGTGCTACTTGAACCGGTGGCAAGCATCGGCTTTTCGCTAAGAAACGCGCTCCGGCAGGAATTGTCACGCTCCAGCGAGGACGCCAAGCCTGTCCAGAGCAGGTGCAAGTCCTTTCAACGACACGGGCAGGACCACCTCCTTCTGATCTGCGCTTCTGACCTTTATCTTGAGCACCGAACCGGCCCGCAAAGCTGCGACTGTTTCTTCCCCGAGGCTGAGCGGCACGATGCAGCCGGCCGGCAGGCAGGTGGAGAGGCGCAGCGCCGCCAGCGGCTGGCTGTCGTCAATCTGCAGTGTGGCACCGGCGTCGAGCAGGAGGCCAAACGGAAGAACGAGATTGCCGGCGAGCGTGCCGTCGCTGTTTCGCCTAAGCTCGACAGCCATCACCCGCTGCCCGTTCTGCTGCGTTTGTTGCTGGGAGACAGCGCACGCTATTTGTGGTGCCCCGCTTTGACAGGTTAGGTTCCAGTCCTGGTAGCTCTCCTGGAGCGAAGTAGCACCGCCTGGAAGGCCTGTCTTCTCTTGAGCAAATGCCGAAATCGCAAAGCCCATGATGAGCAGCGCGGTGGCCACCAGGAGGAGGCTTCTACCCCAGCTCTTACGGGTCATATCTTCATCCATTCCTGTCCAGCCCGGCGCACTCGAATCAGGGCTCATTGTCTTTGTCAGCCGTCAACCTGCTGACTACCACTTGACGCTGAGGCCGAGCTTCGCGCCGATGGAGCGGCTGTCGCCGAATTCCTTCAGGCTCGACTTTGCGAAGGCTTCCCCGAAGACCGTGTAGCGATCGTCGGCCCAGGAGAGCGATCCGCCGAGACCGACACCGCCCCACAGCGGCTGGTCGTGCTCGTGAAGCGCGGTGCCGGAGACATCCACGTCATTGCCGTCGAGGAAGTCGTAATAGAGATTGGCAATGCCGTAGAAATGCGAGCGGCTGACCTTGCCCTGGGCGCCGGTCCAGGCGTCCTCATAGTCGAGCGACAGGCCGGCACGGCCGATCAGCGCCTCACTGCGGCTCAGCGACACCGCTGCGTCGAACGGATCGGTGAAGCTGTCGAAGCGGACCGAAGAATAGGAGAGCTGAGCCTGCGGCGTCAGCGTCCATTTGGCCCCGAGCGCGAACTTCTGGCCGGCTTCGATGCTCACAGCATAGCCGAAGCCATTATTGCCCTTCGCGAGCTCGCTGCCCAGGGTGGTGGACTTCAGGTCGCTGTCATACCACGTTACCTGGGCCTGGCCGTCGGTGTAGAAGCCGTTGTCGCCATACCAGGTCAGCGTGCCGGCGAAGCCATAGCCTTTGGCGTCGATCGAGCCGACGCCATAGATCGACGAGATGTCGGAGGAAGCCGTGCCATAGTGGAAAGAGACACCGCCGAGCAGGATGCCGGTGGCATCTTCGTAGAGGAGACCATCGACCCCCGTCTCCAGTTTCCATGTCGTCACGTCGTAGTCCGACACGGTCGTGGCGCTCTCGGGACTTTGCCGCGTGTGGGCGCCCTCGATGCGAGCCCAGATCGCGTTCTGCGACGGAACGGACCCGATCTCGTCGGCGCCTTGAGCAGCGCCCACCCAAGACCGGTTGCCGAGGCGCTGCTGCAGGGTGTCCAGTTCGTTGAGACTCTGCAGGACGCCCGCATAGGCCTCATAGATCGGTACGGCCGGCGAATAGAGTGGGTTCGGCGATCCATTGATCAGCGCCGAACGCAGATACCAGTCACCGTCCGCCGGCGTACTGACACCGTTCTTGTAGAGCCGGTAGGCATAGGCGCCGCTGACCACGGCCTGGTCGCCCTGGAAGACATAGTCGCCAGCCAGCGAGAAGGTGCCGGCCGAGGTTCCGTCGATATCGACGATCTTGACGCCCTCGATGGTCTGCGCCCCCGCTCCGCCGACATTACCTACCGCAAAAATGCCGGTGCCGGAGGTGCTACCATGGATGACGACCTTGTCGGTGGTCGAGGCATCGCCATCGAGCGCGGCATTGAGGAAGATGGTTCCGCCATTGCCGGTGTAATCGCCATTGATCGTCAGCGTCGTGCCGGGCGCGGTGCCCAGCCGCACCGAGCCTGCGTTGCCGAGCGAAGCCACGGTTTGGTTAAAGCCGGCGAGGTCGAGCGTTGCACCTGAGGCAACCGTGTATGCCGACGCGGCGCCAAGCGCGTCGACGGTACCGGCCGCCAAGGTGCCCTGCTGCACGCCAGTTGCACCGGCGAAAGCGGAGTCGCCTGAGGCCAGCACAAGGGTTCCATCGCTGGCTTTGGTGAATGCACCCGACCCGGTCAGCGCGCCGTTCAGCGTCAAGGTCGTGGCGGCGGCGGTCGAGACGGTGCCGGAGCTCATCACATTCAGCGCACGAGAGGTAGCAAAACTGTTGGTCGCGCTGAGCGTGCCGCCGTCGAGGCTGAGCCCGCCGGCGGCGTCGCCAAGATTGGCATCGGCAGCAACCTGCAGCGTGCCGCCATTGATCGCCGTGCCGCCGGTGTAGGTGTTGGTGCCGGTCAGCACCAGCGTGCCGCGGTCGGATTTGACAAGCTGCGCGTCGCCCGAAAGAACGGAGGCGATCGTGGCCGTCATGCCGGCGCCCGCCGCAGTACCGTCGCCGACGACGATGCTGCTGGATGGTCCGGTGAGCTCGACGGCATTGCCCTGGACACTATAGCCATCGGTCATGAACTGCATGCCAGAGGCAGTTACGTGGCCCAAGCCTTCATCCACCATCACCGTGCCGGCCTGGCCGGCAAAGATGGCGAAGGAAGCGTCGGCGTAAGGGGCATTGATGGTGCCCGTCTCATTGGCCCAGTTGTCATTGCCGGCCGAAGCCTGCCAGACGCCGTCGCCGCCATTGATCACGCCGTTGTTCTTGGGGCCGGCAGCGCCATCCCAGTAGTTGAAGGTCAGGCCTTCGGTGTTGACGAGGTTCACTTGGTGATCGATCGATGTCTGGATCGAATAACCCGTCGACGGGATCGTGCCCACGGCGAGGCCGTTGTTGGTGAGAGTGCCGTCATAGCTGAAGACACGGTAGACGCCTGGCCCGAAGGTTCCGCCTGCGCTCGTGGTGACGTTGAGCGTGCCGTCGAGGACGAGGTTGCCGCCCACTGTCGTCAGGTCATTGAGCGCCCCACCGACGACGTTCGCCTCGCCGAAGGAATAGTTGAGGATCGAGCCGCTGGAGAGATTGAGATTCCCAGCGATCGCCAGCGTGCCTGGGGTGTCGTCGGCCGAGCCGGGTGACAGGGTCGCCCCGTCGGCGACCGTGATATCGCCGCCGATCGCGCCCTTGCCGCCGATGGTCGCGCCGCTCGCAACCGAGACCGCGCCCGTCGCACCACCGTTGTCGCCATCGACATAGAGGCCGCCGGCCGTGACCATGGTCGACCCGGCATAGCTGTTGGAGCCGGTCAGGGTGAGTGCTCCGGCGCCCGTCTTGTTAAAACCGCCAGCGCCGGTGAGCGGGCCCGAAAGGATGAGATCCGCATCGGTCTGGAAAGTGCCGACACCCGAATTGAGAGTGACGTCACGCGCCGAGGTGAAGGCCGCGGTGGTCTGCAGCGTTGCGCCATCGTCCAGGCTCAAGCCGCCAGAGGTATCGCCCAGATTGGCATCCGCCGAAACCTGCAGCGTGCCGCCCTTGATGGCCGTGCCGCCGGTGTAGCTGTTGGTGCCGGTAAGCACCAGCGTTCCAAGATCCGTCTTCACCAGTTGAGTCGCACCTGTGAGGTTCGATGCGATGGTTCCGCTGAAGCCTGCCCCGACCAGCGTGCCGTCGCCGACCCGGATGGTCGACTGCGGCCCGAGCAATTCGATGTCCTGTCCCTGGACCACATACCCGCCGGTCGCGAACTGCATGCCCACGGCCTGCACCTGGCCATTGGTGTTGTCGACGCTGACCATACCGGCTGCGCCGGCAAAGATGGCAAAGCTGCCATTGGTGAAGGCCGCGTTCAGGTTGCCATCCGAACCGGTCCAGTTGTCGTCTCCAGCGGCCCGCCAGGTTCCGTTTCCTCCGTTGACAACGTCATTGCTTTTTGGACCGGCGTCGCCATCCCAGAAATTGAGGGTCTGGCCGCTGATGTCGACGAGGTTGACCTGGCCCGCGACCGACGTCTGCACCACGTGGTTGGCCGATGTTGTGTCCAGCCCGTTGTCGGCAAGCGCGCCGTCATAGCTGATGACGCGATAGATGCCCGGCCCGAAATTGCCGCCCGGGGCTTCCGTGACATTGATGGTGCCATCGAGCGTCAGATTGCCATGCACGACGGTCAGATCGTTGTAAGCGCCGCCGACCACGCCCGCCTGGCCGAACGAATAGTCGAGGTTCGACCCGGAGGCCAGATCAAGACTGCCATTGATCGTGAGCGTGCCGGGCGTGGCGCCAAGGCCGCCAGGAGCCAGTCTGCCTGCCACGTCAACAAGGACGTCACCGCCGACAACGCCCGTGCCGCCAAGCGTACCCGCGGCGACGATGGTCTGTCCGCTCGCGGCAGTCTGGTCTCCATTGATGTAGAGCCCACCGCCACCGTTGATGATGGTGAAGCCGGAATAGCTATTCTCGGCCGTGAGCACGGTGGTCCCCGTTCCGGCCTGGGTAACGCTGCCGCTGCCGGAGATCGTGCCGTCGAATGTATAAAGGTTGGAGCGATTGAAGCTGAGCGTGCCGTCGTCGACCACATCGCCGAGAACCGCACCCGTCGTGCCGCCAGTGCCCAAAGCCAGGACGCCGCCCGCAATGGTCGTGCCGCCGGTGTAGGTGTTGTCGGCACCGAGGAACAGCGCTCCCGTGCCGGTTTTTGTCAGCCCGCCCGCGCCGTCGATGGTTCCATTCCATGCAAGCGTATTGTCAATCTCGAATGTGCCGCCGCCCGCTTCAAGGGTCGCGTTGCGTCCGGAAGTCACGTTGGACAGGCTGCTCACGTGCAGCGTGCCACCATCGAAAGTGACCTTGCCCGCCGCACTGCCAAGATTGGCGTCGGCCGTGATCAGGACCGTGCCCCCTTTGATGAACGTGCCTCCCTGATAGGTGTTGGTGCCTGCCAGGATGAGTGTGCCGTCGCCTTGTTTGGTCAACGCGCCAACACCCGCGATGGTGCCGCCGAGCGCCAGGTTGGTCGCGCCGTCGATATCGAAAGTGCCGCCGCCGGCGTTGAGCGTCACGAAGCGCCCGGAAGCGATACCGGCGGTAGTGTGCAGCGTGCCGCCGTCAAGCGAAAGAACGCCGGGGAAGCCGCCGAGATTGCTGTCGGAGGAGATCTGCACGGTGCCGCCATTGATCGCGGTGCCGCCGGTATAGGTGTTGGTGCCTGCCAAAACCAGCGTGCCGGCGTCGGTTTTGACCAGTTGCCCGGCCCCCGTGAGGTTCGAGGCGATGGTTGCCGTATAGCCCGCGCTCGCCGCCGAGCCGTCGCCAACGCGGATGATCGACTGCAGCCCAATAAGCCCTACGTCCGCGCCCTGCACCCGGTAGCCGCCGATCGCGAATTGCATGCCGGCAGCCAAAACCGGGCCATTCGTGCCGTCCACCGTCACCGTCCCAGCCGTACCCTGGAAGATGGCGAAGCTGCCATTGGCAAAGGGAGCGGCGAAAAGTCCGGTCGAATCCGTCCAGTTCTGGTCGCCGGCAGCACGCCAGGTGCCGTTGCCGCCATTGACGGCACCGTTGGAATGCGGACCGGCGTCGCCGTCCCAGTAGCTCAGCGTCAGGCCCGCCGAGTTGACCAAATTGACCTGGTTGGCGACCGACGTCTGCACGAAATAGTTCGGATCGGTGACGTTGAGGCCGTTGTCGATCAGCGAGCCGCCATAGTTGAACACGCGATAGATCCCGGGGCCGAAGCTGCCGCCCGATGTCTTCGTAATGTTGAGTGTACCGTCGAGGGTGAGATTGCCGCCGACGTTGATCAGGTCGTTGAGCGCGCCGCCAGGCACATTGGCCTGGCCGAAATCGACGTTGAGGTTGGAATTGCCGAGGGCGAGATTGCCGTTGATGGTCAGCGTGCCGGGCATGCTGCCTGCTCCACCGGCGCTCAACGTGCCGCCGTCGGCGACCGTGACGCTGCCGCCGATGATGCCTGTGCCGCCAAGCGTCGCGCCGCCGGCGACCGAAATCTGCCCGGCCGCGCCCGACTGGTTGCCGTTGACGAGCAGGGTGCCGGCATTGACGTTGGTCGCGCCGCTATAGCTGTTGGTGCCAGTGAGCGTCGTAACGCCGCTGCCGAGCTTGTTGACCGTGCCGCTGCCCGAGATCGCGCCGGCAAAGATGTAATCGCTGTTGAGGTTGAAGGCGAGCACGCCGTTGTTCGTAACGGCTGGCGTCGCGAGCGCCCCGGCCGTCGCGCCGTTGCCGATTTGCAGCGTCCCGGACTGTATAGTCGTGCCGGCACTGTAGCCGTGGTTCCCGGTCAGCGTCAGCGCGCCGGCGCCTTGCTTGGAGAGGCTCTCGAAATTGCTGACATTGGCGGCGTCCAGCGTGCGTCCCGCGGCGGCGACCACTTGCAGTGTGTCTCCGACGCCAGTCTCGCCACCGGTACCCGCGTCAACGCCCGCGCCACTGATGACGGCGGTGTCATTGAGCACCAGCGTGTCGTTGCCGGCGCCGAGATTGAGCTGTGCGGCGCCTGTGTTGAGCGTGCCGCTTACGTTGACCGTGTCGTTGCCGGCGCCAAGATTGCCATTGCCGCGCAACGTGCCGCCCGCCGCGATGGTGATGGTGCTTGCGCCGCCATCGCCGGCAAGAGTTGAGAAGCCACCGGCGGCGGCTCCGACCGTGCCGTTGACGGTGAGCGTGCCGGTACCGTTCAAGGCGATCGTCGGTGTGGTGAGGCCGCCGTTGACCTGCAGGACACCCGCGTCAATGCGCGTGGCGCCGATATCGTTGGCGGCCTGCGTCAGCACGGTCGCGCCCGTCCCGATTTGCGCGATCGTGCCTGGGCCGCTGAGAAGGCCGGTGAAATTGAACGTGTCGCTGCGGTTGAACGACAAGGTTGAGGTGGCAGCAT
>NZ_RZQI01000214.1:0-7699 GCF_003998335.1 Mesorhizobium sp. M7A.F.Ca.CA.002.05.1.1
GCTATCGCGGCCACAACGCACCCCAGAGCCACAAGCTCAGGGTCTTCACCGCGGGCCAGAAACGCCGCGTCACCCCAGCCATCAAGCGCCAGATGCGACGGCGGTCGGCGGTCGAGCCCGTCATCGGGGCCACATCAAGAACGAACACCGCATGGGCCGCAACTACCTCGCCGGCCAGCAGGGCGACGCCCTCAACGCCATCCTGGCCGCCGCCGGATATAACTTCTCTCTCCTGCTCAGGTGGCTGAAGGGATTTTTGTGGCTTCTCATCGCAGCCTTACAAAGTCAGCCGAAGAGCTCGAAGCCTGATCCCTCTCATTGTTCACGGCCGACGGGACAACCCAACCTCAAGCGAGAACATTTCAGGGGGGCACATCGGGTGCAAGTAATCGAAGCGCATCACTGATGACCAATGCCGCCTGCTTCTTTCGGCAACGCGCAGCGATGCGCTTCTGCTGAGCGCGATGTTTCTAAGCAGCGTCCCCGAATTGGATCGCAACCCAGCCCTGCAGTTGGCGCCAGTTGGGTTCGAGCCTGGCGAAACGCTTCAAGCTAAACGATGAAATGTCTGCGAAGCTGCAGACGCCGTCGACAACTACGTCGCGGATTGCTCGCCCGCTTGACGGCGACAAGCCGAAGCCGACGCTGGACATCGTGGCAACAACCACGTTGGAGAATGTCGAGAGCCGGTCGATCACGGGGCGCCCGTCGGGGGTGTTCTCGATCACACCGGCCCAAGAACGAATAATGCGGGCATGCGCGGCCTTCGGCATCATTTCAACCAAGCGGCGGCCTATATGACCCATCAGGGGGGTTGAGGGGTTGGATATTACGCCTCCCTCGGCTAGTTCCAGCCATTCGTGTGGACCGCCTCCAAAGGCCAGATTACCGCGCAGCGTCTGCCTGCCGTGGAGATCGTTACCATCAACGCCACCATAAGCCATCAGGGGAAGCGGCTCGGTAACGATCATCTCGGCACGCGCGCTTGCCAAAGGAACCTCCTGCCCCAGCATCGCCGAGAAGCGCCCGGTGTATGGCCCGGCTGCAATGACCAGTTGATCGCAGCCAAATAGGCCGCGCTCCGTGTCTACGCCTACCACCCGCTCGCCTTCGGTGCGGAACCCGGTGACCCCGCAGTGCTGCACGAGCTGGCCGCCGTGGTCCTGCATGGCCCACGCGTAGCCTTGGACTGTGCGGTGTGGGTTGGCGTGCCCCCCGAAGTGATAGAAATGAGCACCGGCAACGTTGTCGCCGACGAGTGGAACGAGTTCTCGGAGCCGCGTCCGGTCGAGCAATTCGCACCGGTGTCCATGGCGCTCCATCGCAGCGGCGCTGCGAGTTGCGGCCGCCAATTGCTCCTCGGTCACGGCGACGTGGATGCGGTTTGCAGAGAACTCCGTAGGATAACCGAGCAGTTCATCCATGATTGGCCACAGCCGCAGCATCTCCGGGTAAAGAGGCGAAAAAACGTGTCCGCAGCCCCCTCCGTTACGGCCGGAAGCCTCCCAGCCAACGATGCCCTTTTCTATAACCAGAACATCGACGCCGGTTTGTGCTAGCCACCAGCCAGCACTCAGCCCTGTGACGCCGCCGCCAATGATCACAACGGATGCACCCATGTTCTCAGTCATGGCCGCCTCGCTCATCAAGCGCAGCCGCGGTGGTAACATGATCGGTGGCAACTGTATAAAACTCGGGAACCTCCCATTGGGCTTTCCATTGCGATGGTATTCCAAACCAGAGTGCCCAATGACGGGCCTGATCTGGCGATTCCGGGATTTGGCTGGCAATTTCTAGCGGCAGCGGTCGTACTGGCGCGCGGTAGCCCGCAAGGGGAATTGCCGCTAGCGACGCGCCGGACTGCATGGCCAGCAAAGCAGCTATCTGCTCGCGGCAGCGCCGACCTTGGCACGGTCCCATGCCTGCGCGAGTGAGCCGCTTGACCTGGTCCGGGTTTGGGGGCGCGTCGCCAAGGAGGGTTGAGAGTGAGCGATCGTTGCGGCGCTCGGTTTGCCAGCCAAGATAACGCGGGGGGCGTAGCTCGAGGATCTCGCGGGCGGTAATCTCCTCGCATTGACAGACGTGGAATTCGTCACGCGCAGCGATGACGCTGGCATGTACCCAG
Organism: Mesorhizobium sp. M7A.F.Ca.CA.002.05.1.1; assembly: GCF_003998335.1. NCBI lineage: Bacteria > Pseudomonadati > Pseudomonadota > Alphaproteobacteria > Hyphomicrobiales > Phyllobacteriaceae > Mesorhizobium > Mesorhizobium sp. M7A.F.Ca.CA.002.05.1.1. The sequence goes on from NZ_RZQI01000214.1 coordinate 2,126, forward strand.
GCCAGACGGTAGGCTGCCAGATCGTAGGCCGGCCGGTCGGGTCGCGGCGCTCCATCGTGCGCATGGTCTCCGGCAAGGCCCAGATCATCAAGGATGGTGGCGACTGCCAGTAAGGCTTCGCGTTCCGCGATGCTGGGATCGCACGATTTTGTAGGCCAGATGCCGGCGCTGTCGCCGATCACGAAAATATTGCGCACACTGGTACGCTGACCTGCATCCACCGCCGGCGCATAGCCGCCCCGCTCTGGCTGAAAGGCGACCCTGCACCCGAGCGCTGCGAGAAGATCAATAACCGGCGTGGCTCCGACCGCCAGCACAACGCCGTCGCAAGCGATTCGGCGTTCTTTGCCAACAGCCCGACCGGCTTCATCCAAGGCGGAAATGAGCACTTCTTCAACTGAGTCCCGCCCCAGTACCTCACGCACAACATGACGGGTCAGGAATTCGCAGCCGCCAGCGCGTAATTCGTCTACCATGTGTACGGGACCGACAGCCTCGGCCGCCTGTTCCACGATCCCCGCTATTTCCACGCCGGCCTTCTCGAGTGCTGCGGCAGCCGCCAGCGCCTCAGCCGACGTGCCGAGGATCAACACTCTCCGAGGGTTTAGGGCCCTGAACCGCGTTGCCAGCGAAACCGCCGCCGTGGCACCCATTACGCCCGGCTTCTCCCACCCAGGGAAGCCGAGCCCGATATCGCGTCGGCCGGCTGCGACAATTACGTATTCTGCGCCTATCAGCCAGCCACGTGTCTCGTCGGCCAGACCGGCGATCGTGCCGGGGAGCCAGTGGACACCGGGACCGTTCGCATAAAGACCCCAACAGGCGGTGCCGAGCCGGACGTCAACCCCAGCTTCGAACGCTGTCTGGATAAGTGGCTCGGAAGCGACGAAGCTCTCAAGCATAGCATTGCGGTTGCGCGCTACAGGAGACATGCCCTGTCCGTAGTGAAGCGGCACCTCGTTGCCCATGGTTATGAAGGGAACCGGGTTTTCGTCAATGAGCACGACCGAGAGTCCTCGGCGAGCCGCGTCGATAGCGGCTGCGAGACCAGCAGGACCCGCGCCAACTACCAAGAGCTGGGTCTGTTCCTCGACGATCAGCTCTTTGCCGGCAACAGATTTTTCGTCAATCTTCATGGTTCAAGCCATTCTGGTAACTGTTGCCTTCGTCCGAGGTTCTCCACCCGTTCGGAATGGCGTTAAAGCCGAACGAGCCTCTGGCCGGATTTTCAGGCGCCCAGACACTCTCATCGATTCATCGCTTCAAGGGGCTCCATGTCAAATTCAGTTTGTGAATTGAGCTAATCTGATTTCGAGATGAGCGTGGGCGCGCATGGTTGAGCCTTGTCCCCCGTGAACACTCGACCGGAGGCGAGCAGAAGCTCTGTGGCATCACCAAGCGCGGGAACCGCTACGTCCGCAAGGTCCTCGCTCATGGCGCGCGCTCCTGCTTTCGACCTGGATCGAGCCCGGGATCGCCTTGGACGCTGGCTCGACGGCTTGCAGAGCCAGATGCACCCGAACAAGGCCGTTGTCGCACCCGCCGCCAAGATGGCGCGCGCATTGTATGGGTTGTCCTGACCAAGCCGAGAGCGCTCTACGAACGCAGGCACTTTCATCCACCATCTCGGCGCTAGATGGCCACGATACACAAACTGAATTTGACGACAAGCCCTCCACGATAAAGAATAATCGAAACCATGGCGGTTTAACGGCCAGGAAATACTAAGGGAACTAAGTGGTGTCTGAGCTATGAAGCACTCAGCGGCCCGTAGCATGATGTTGCCCAAACCATCGCCATCCCATCTGAGTCGGCTATCAACTACCGGCTGCACAACGCCACGAGGTTTGATGATCAGATTTGGCTTAGTTTGGTCAGCAATCGCGTTGAACAGGGAGATCGCTGTACACCCGCAGTGGTTCATAGCAAGGAGAGCCAGATAATGGCTCATGGATTACGAATGGCGGATCTCTCCAGATCGACCTGCTCAGATGGCGAGTCTGCTAATCAATGTATAAGTTGAAAATCACGAAGTCGCCGCAAGTCGCTCCATAGTAACTTAACCATTAGGCGTGCCTTGAGCCGCCGTTAAGAAAAAGGGGAACTAGAATATGACAATCTCTCGACGCGACCTCATGAAGCTAAGTATGGCGGCTGGAACGGCTTTGTCATTCCCCTCGATCTTGCGTGGGCAAACATTGCCAACGGACGCTCGGACGGTTCGGATGGTAATGGTTGAGCTCCAAATCTTTGATCCGGTGTTCACGACAACCGACCCCACCGTTTTCCACAGCTTGGGCGTTTATGATACGCTATTCGCCCCCGACAGCAAGCTTATGCCACAACCGCAAATGGTCGGGAAGTGGGGCGTTTCCGACGATAAGAAGACTTATAGTTTCGAACTCCGGGATGGTTTGAGTTGGCACGATGGCACTGCGGTCACCGCAGCCGATTGTGTGGCCTCGATCCGCCGCTGGGCCCAAGTGGCTCCGGGCGGACAGTTGATCATGTCTCGTGCCAAGGATATCTCGAAAAAGGACGACAAAACTTTTGTAATTACGCTCACCGAACCTCTAGGGGTACTGATCGATCTGCTGGCTACGCTGTCAGCGCCGGTCCTGTTTATTATGCGCGAAAAGGATGCAGAGCGACCTGCGACCGAGCAGGTGACCGCGAACATCGGATCGGGTCCATTCAAGTTTAACCATGCTCTTGCCAGGCCGGGTGCGAATTTCACCTATGATCGCAATGAGAAATACGTGCCGCGCAGCGAGGCTTCTGACGGGTTTGCAGGCGGTAAAGTCGTTAAGGTCGATCGTGTCATTTGGGAAAACGGCGGCGATGCGCAGACTAATCTGGCTGCTTTGCAAGCAGGGGAGCTTGATTTCCTTCGCGATGCACCTGCGGATTTCTATGCTGCGATCGAAAACGACCCCAATCTTGAACTTCAGGTCCTGAATAAAACTGGCAACGACATGTGCGTGCGCATGAATCACCTTCAGAAGCCATTCGATAACGTGAAAGCGCGTCAGGCAATACTTCACTTGGTTGATCAGGAGGCGTTTCTGCGCGTTACTGCCCCTGATCCAAAGTATAGTCGACCCGTCACTTCGATATTCGGAAACAGTACACCTTATTCCAATGACGAGAACACAGGATGGTTCAAGAAGGGCGGCGACCCGAAAAGGGCCAAGCAGCTCTTCCAGGAGGCGGGATATGCTGGTGAGAAGGTTGTTATTCTCGACCCCACGTCTTGGGCCGCTGCCAGCAATGCCTCACAGCTTCTCGCAGCCGAACTACGCAAGATTGGTGTCAACGCTGAGCTTGCGCCAAGTGACTGGGGTGGGATTGTGGCGCGCCGGGGCAACAAGGGTCCTGTTGAGAGCGGTGGCTGGAGCATTTTTATCACCGATGATTTCGATTACGCCCAAGGCGATCCAATGACCGCGGTCTTCCTTGGCGCGAGCGGGGAAAAGGCCGCCTGGTTCGGCTGGCCTAAGAACGACGAATTTGAGGCGCTTCGGCTCAAGTGGCCGGATGTCGAAACTCTTGAAGAGCGACAGGCATTGGCTCGCAAAATGCAACGAATTTGGTGGGAATTTGTCGGTGACGTCAGATTAGGTCAAATTGTATCCCCGAGTGCTCACCGCAAATCGCTTACCGGACTCGTGGAGATGCCATACGTTGCCTGGTGGAATATGCAGAAAGCCTCAGGCTGATGGCGACGTATATGTTGCGCAGGATAGTTTCGGCCATGGCCGTCATGGTGATGGTCGGAATTTTCATCTTCCTGCTTCTCAGGCTGGCGCCGGGTGACCCAGCGGACATGATTGCCGGCAAGTCGGCCACGGCGGAGATGATCGCCGGCATCCGGGAAAAGTTGGGGTTGAATGACCCAATGCCGGTCCAGTTCATACGATGGGCGCGGGATATGCTTGACGGCGATTTCGGCACCTCGATTTTTGCCGGACGCCCTGTTCTTGAGCTCATTTCGCAGCGGCTTGAGCCGACTTTTTCCCTGTCGCTCCTGACGATGATGTTTTCGGTGACGGTCGGGGTTTCTTTCGGCATCCTTGCCGCTTGGCGAACTGGCGGTTTCATCGATCGCGCCCTCACCGCCTTTTCGGCACTTGGCTATTCCGTCCCGGTCTTTGTCATCGGCTATTTCCTCATATACTTCTTCGCTATCAGGGCACACTGGCTGCCGGTCCAGGGATATGCGCCGATCGATGGTGGCCTTGGACCTTGGTTCGCGCACCTGGTCCTTCCCACCGTGGCCCTTAGTCTTGGCTACATTGCATTCATCGCCCGGGTTACGCGGGCGAGCATGCTCGAGGTCCTCTCGGAGGACTATATGCGAACCGCCGCTGCCAAGGGCGCTTCGTCCTATGCCATGCTTTTCCACCATGCCTTGAAGAATGCCGGCGTCCCGATCTTGACCGTCATCGGCATAAGCTTTGCCTATCTGATCGGCGGAGTGGTCCTTACCGAAACGGTGTTCAACATACCCGGTATCGGCCGCCTGGTGGTGGATGCGATCAACAACCGCGACTATCCCATCATCCAGAGCGTGCTCATCCTGACGTCAGGTCTCTACGTCCTTATTAATCTCGCAGTCGATCTGGCCTACACGCTGATCGATCCCCGGATCCGGTACTGATATGACACTGCTCTCCCCGCCAGTTGAATACATTCCTACCGGCCGCTTTCGAGTATCTGACCTGCCTCGCATAGCAAGGCGTCATCCGCCGGTGATGATAGGCGGCGGACTATTGGCGTTGTTGATCCTCCTAGCACTCGCTGCCCCGCTGTACGGCGGCGATCCGATGAACATGGATCCATTCAATCGCCTTCAGCCACCTTCCGCGAAGATGTGGTTCGGAAGTGATCATCTGGGCCGGGACGTGTTCGCACGCACCGTATTCGGTGCCCGAGTTTCTCTACTGGTGGGATTGATGTCGGCGGCAGCCGCAGCTGTGGGCGGGCTTATTATCGGTATTATCGCCGGTTACAGTCGCGGTTTCGACAATGTCGTCATGCGGGTCATGGATGGCCTAATGTCGATCCCGACTATGCTGCTGGCCATTGCCCTTATCTCTCTGACGGGTCCCGGCATCGGCATTCTCATCGTCGCGATCACGATTCCACAGATGCCAAGCGTCACCCGGCTCGTTCGTTCGGTGGTTCTGAGTGTTCGCGATCGCCCTTACGTTGAGGCCGCCGTCTGTGGAGGCGCACGCCTGCCAAAGGTGCTGTGGAGGCATATCGTGCCGAGTACCATTCCGCCGCTTATGGTCCAGAGCGCCATAGTCTGCGCAGATGCGATTCTGACAGAGGCCGGACTGAGCTTTCTCGGCGTCGGCGTGCCGCCCGAGATCGCTAGTTGGGGCAACATGATCTCGAATTCTCGCCTGTTTCTTGCCATCGCTCCTATGACAATCTTCGCCCCCGGTATCTGCCTCGCCGTCACGGTCCTTGCGGTCAACCTTTTGGGGGATGGCCTGCGCGACATGTTCGATCCCCGCGCCAAGCGGAGGCGCTGACATGCAGATGCATCAAGCCGCAGGGAATGAC
>NZ_RZQI01000215.1:0-7698 GCF_003998335.1 Mesorhizobium sp. M7A.F.Ca.CA.002.05.1.1
GTGTTGGTATCTCCTCGGGCGCCGGCGGCTCGGCTGGCGTCTCGGGCGCTGGTTCTTCTTCCGGCTCGGGCTCCGGCAGAGGTTCTGGCTCTGAGGGAACAGCCGGCTCCGGTACTGGCGGGATGGTTGGCTCCGGCTCGGGCGCCGGTTCCTCGACAGGCGCCGGTTGCGGCGCAGGAATTACCTCCGGCTCGACTACCGGCGCCGGCGTCGTTTCCGCCTCGGGCAGCGGCTCGTCGCGCTTCAAGAACTCCGGAACGACCTGTTCGGCCGCCGGCTTCAGCGCATCGAGTGCTTCCCATTTGATCGGCGGCAGCGGGGCGGTCTCGTCGATCCGCTCCTCGACAACCTCTTTCTTGCCGAACGAAAATATCTTCTTGAAAAAACCAGCCATGCTTTGCGTTCTCAGGCGGCGCGGGCGGCAAGGGGCGCCGCGATCAGCCTGCTACCATCGTGGCCTGATATCTCAGCCTCGACGATCTCACCCGGTGCGCCCGTGCCGAGTGCGGCAAGCGTAAAACCCTCGGTGCGGCCAAGGCCGTCGCGCTCGATCAGGATCGACTGGCGCGTTCCGGTGAGCGACGACAGATGCCTGAAATAGGCAGCTTCACCGGCGGCACGCAGCCGGGCGGCGCGCTGCTTGACGACCTCGCGGCGGAGCTGCGGCATGCGCGCGGCGGGCGTGCCTTCGCGTGGGCTGAAGGGGAAGACGTGGAGATGGGTCAGGCCACACTCCTCGACAATTTTTTCCGAGTTCTCGAACATTTCGTCGGTCTCGGTCGGGAAGCCGGCGATGATGTCGGCGCCAAAGACGATACCGGGGCGCAGCTTGCGCACATCCTCGCAGAAGCGGATCGACTGATCGCGTAGGTGCCTTCGCTTCATCCGCTTCAGGATCATGTCGTCGCCCGATTGCAGCGACAGATGCAGATGCGGCATCAGCCTGGGCTCGGTGGCGATGGCATCGAGCAAATCGTCGTCAGCTTCGATCGAATCGATCGACGACAGCCGCAGCCGCTTCACGTCGGGCACCTGTTTCAGGATTGTTTTCACCAGTTTGCCGAGCTTCGGCGCCCCCGGCAGATCGGCGCCGAATGATGTCATGTCGACGCCGGTCAGCACGATCTCGGCATAGCCGTTGCCGGCGAGCCGCTTGACCTGCTCGACCACGGCGCCCATCGGCACCGAGCGCGAATTGCCGCGGCCGTAGGGAATGATGCAGAAGGTGCAGCGGTGGTCGCAGCCATTCTGCACCTGGACGAAGGCGCGCGCCCGGCCCTCGATGGCGTCGACCATGTGGCCTGCGGTCTCACGCACCGAAAAGATATCGTTGACGCGCGCCTTCTCGGTGTCGTTGACGCCGAAATCCGGCAGCGCGCGATAGGAATTGGCGTTCAGCTTCTCTTCATTGCCAAGCACGAGATCGACCTCGTCCATGGCGGCGAATTTTTCAGGCTCGGTCTGCGCGGCGCAGCCGGTGACGATGATGCGTGCCCGTGGGTTGTCGCGGCGGGCCTTGCGGATCGCCTGCTTGGCCTGGCGCACTGCTTCGCCTGTCACGGCGCAGGTGTTGAAGATCAAAGCGCCGCCTTCCAGCGCGCCCAGACCGGCACTTTCAGCCTCGCGGCGCATCACCTGCGATTCATAGGTGTTGAGCCGGCAGCCGAAGGTGACGACATCGATGCCCTTGGACACCGGGCTCTTGGGCAGAGCGGACATCAGGCCGCGCTTTCGGTGTCGCGGGCCCATGTCCCGTTCGACGGGTCGAAGCTGCCGGAAAATTCCCATTCGGCGGCGCCGGTCAGCACCACATGGTCATCGTCGCGCCATTCGACATGCAGCGTACCGCCGCCTGGCGTCAACAGGCTAACGCTGCGGCCGGTCCGGTTGGTGCGGGCCGCGGCCACCACGGCCGCGCAGGCGGCCGAGCCGCAGGCCTTGGTCAGTCCGGCGCCGCGCTCCCAGGTGCGGATGATCATGGTTTCGGGCGAAGTAACCTGAGCGATGGTGATGTTGGCGCGCTCGGGGAACATCGGATGGTTCTCGAGCAGCGGGCCGAAGCGGTCGAGCTCATAGGACCAGACGTCATTGTCGACCCAGAAGATGGCGTGCGGATTGCCCGTCGAGACGACCGAGGGGGAATGCAGCACCGGCGCGTCGATCGGGCCGATCTGCAGCTCGATCATGCGGGTGTCGCGGAATTCCTCGGCCAGCGGGATATCCTGCCAGCCGAAGCGTGGCGTGCCCATATCGACCGAGATCGAGCCGTCGGCATGTTCGCGCGCATTGAGGATGCCCGCCACGGTTTCGAAGGTGAAGATCTTCTGGCCGGTCTCGGCGGCGAGCGCCTGGACGACGCAGCGCATGCCATTGCCGCAGGCCTGCGCGCCAGTTCCGTCGGAATTCAATATGTCGATGAAAAAGGCGGTGCCCGGCGTCCTTGCGTCGTGGATCGCCATGATCTGGTCGAAGCTGGTCGCGGCATCGGCGTTCAGCGCAATCGCCGCCGCCCCCGTCACTCGATCGGCACGGCCGCGCATATCGGCAACGATGATCTCGTTGCCGATGCCGTTCATCTTGGCGAAAGGGGCAGTGCTGGCCATTGCTCCGGAAATCCGTGTCCGTTTGGCGCTATATGGCGGAAACGGGCAGGAATTACCAGTGCGCAGCCGCTTGGTCACGGCGAAAGCGCCGGACTCACGTGACGGCGAAAATGCCCAGCACCACCAGCAGGAAGATGATCAGAACGATGCCGATAAGGATCCGCGCGCCGGTGGCGGCGGCACCTGCCAGCGCCGGCATGCCGAGCAGGCTGGCTGCGGCGGCGACGATCAGGAGAATGATGATCCATTTGAGCATGGCAATGCCTCGCAAACCGACAGATTTTTCAACCACTTGAAAACGCGGTTGCCGCGCTGGGGTTCCGTCGAAACCGATGCGGATCAGGGCGCTATGTGCTCCGGCACATCCCAGACCTCGCCCGGCCGCAAGGCGCGAAAGCGCTCGCGCGGGATGCCTTGATCGTCAAGCGCCTCGGTCAATTTGCGCGCAGGCTCGTCGATCGGCTCGTCGGTGAGCTGGAAGGTGCCCCAATGACAGCCGGCGGCATGGGCGGCATTGCACAGCGTCATGCCTTGCACCGCCTCCTCCGGATTCTGGTGCTGCGGCGCCATGAACCAGCGCGGCTCATAGGCGCCGATCGGCAGGATGGCGAAGCGGAAACCGCCATGTTTCTCAGCCATCAGCCGGTAGTTGATGCCATTGTGAAAGCCGGTATCGCCGGCGAAATAGAGCTTGCTGTCAGGCGTTTCGACGACGAAGCCGGCCCACAGCGCCATGCGCCGGTCGCGGGCGCCACGCGCCGACCAGTGATGCACCGGCTCGACATGGACGGCGGCGCCATCGCCGATCCCGACCCTGTCGCCCCAGTCATGCGCCGACAGTCGCATGCCGGGCACGGCGGCTTCGATGATGGCGTCGTTCCCGAGCGGAGTGAGCACCAGCGGGTCGTGGCCGGCCTTCAGCCGCTTCAACGTGGCGAGGTCGAGATGGTCGTAATGGTTGTGGCTGACCAGCACGAGGTCGATCGGCGGCAGGTCGGCAAAGGCGATGCCTGGCGCATTGATGCGTTTTGGTCCGGCGAAGGAAAGCGGCGACGCGCGCAGCGACCACACCGGATCGGTAAGAATGTTCAGACCGGCCGTCTGGACCAGCAAGGTGGAATGACCAACCATGGTCACTTCCAGCGCGGCGCCCTCGACCCGAGCCGTCGGTTTCGCCTGCGGAAAGGGGCTTGCATCGCTCGCCGGCCATTTCGAGCGCTGGCCATTCAACTGCCATTTCAGCAGGTCGGCGAAACGGCCGGGTGGCCGGCCGTCGGGATTGAAGAACAATGCGCCGTCGAAATGGTCGCTGGGCGGGCCGCTGTAATAGCGATTGGCGGCAGTCTTTCTCGCGGCCAATTTGCGGCTCCAGCAGGGTTTCGTTTTCCAGACATAGGCGCTAAGGCGGTTCGCGCAAGCGTCCACCGACGAAGTGTTGACCGGAATTCCCAAGCGACGCGCGACAAACGGTCAGCCGTCGCGATTGCGATAAATTTGCAACAATTCTTGCTGCAAACTGTATTTTAACCATATCGGGTTGAAATTTCGCCACCTTCTCCATCTTGGTGGGGGTGAGATTGTGCGGACGGCTTCCCCCCAGCCGGATCCGACGGAGGTTGGAATGACTTTTTCGAAAACCGGTCTGGTGGCCGTATCGCTGGCGGCGCTCGTTGCGAGTGGCTGTTCGACCTCACGTTTTTCCTCGATGGATGACCAGCAGCCGGCACCGCTGGAGGCCGCGCCCGCCGGCAAGGTGACGGCGAACCAACTGCCGCCGCCGGCATCGCCCGGCACCACCGACCCTTCGCAATTCCCGACCGCGCCGGCGAACACCCAGGTCGCCGCGCTGCCTTCGGACGGCTCGGCGCCGGCCGGCGCTTCGGACGTGACCGCCGCCAGCGTCGCCGGTGTCTGGAACGCCAGCGTTGCGGGCCAGAGCTGCAAGGTGGCGACACCGCAGACCAAATTCGGCGCCGGCTTCCGCGCCGGGCCGCTGCATTGCCCGGCGCCGATGGACGGCATCAAGTCGTGGAACGTCGCCGGCAAACAGCTGACGCTCTATGACGAGAGCGGCGGTGCGCTGGCGCGGCTCTATTCCTCGGGCGGCTCGGAATTCGACGGCCAGACTTCCAACGGCCAGCCGATTTCGCTTACGAGATAGTTTTTGTTTTACGCAATTCCGGTTCCCGGAATTGCTCCAGAACGACGTGACCGATGCATCTGCGTGACGGCCTCCAGACCCATGCGACCGTCAGGCAGCGCTACGACCATCTGGTGGAAACCGGTACGATCGACCGCGATCCGGCGCAGGAACGGATCGTTGCGGCACTCGACCGGCTGACCGATGAGATTTCGGCCAAGCGGCTGGCGCATAAGTCGAGCGCGCTGGGCTGGCTGTTCGCCCGCAAGCGCGAGACGGATGAGGCCGTCAAAGGCCTCTACATCCATGGCGGCGTCGGTCGCGGCAAGACCATGCTGATGGACATGTTCTTCGACTTGCTGCCGGTGCGGCGCAAGCGCCGCGTCCACTTCAACGACTTCATGGCCGACGTGCAGGACCGTATCCAGAAGCACCGGCAGGCGCGCAAGAATGGCGACGTCAGGGAAGACGATCCGATCCCGCCGGTGGCCAAGGCCCTTGCCGAGCAAGCCTGGGTGCTGTGCTTCGACGAGTTCTCGGTCACCGACATTGCCGACGCGATGATCCTGTCCAGGTTGTTTTCGGCGCTGTTTGCCAGCGGCGTGGTGCTGGTCGCCACCTCGAATGTGGCGCCGGAAAACCTCTACAGCGACGGGCTGAACCGCCAGCTTTTCCTGCCCTTTATCGGCATACTGGAGCGGCACACACAGGTGCTGGCGCTCGATGCCGACAAAGACTACCGGCTGGAAAAGCTCGCCCGGACACCGGTCTATGTCACGCCGGCCGATGCGGCGGCGGACCAGCTACTCGACGAGGCCTGGCAAGCCATGACGCGGGGCGCGCCGACCGCCGAGACATCGATTGCCCTCAAAGGACGGCAGGTGATCGTGCCGCGCGCGGCGGGCGATGCGGCGCGGTTCTCCTTTGCCGATCTCTGCGAAAAGCCGCTTGGCGCGCGCGATTTCCTGGCGATCGCCGGTCGCTTCTCAACCATTTTTATCGACCATGTCCCGGTGCTCGGCGAAGGCAAGCGCAACGAGGCCAAGCGCTTCATCCTTCTGATCGACACGCTCTACGACCATCATGTGCGGCTGGTGATGAGCGCCGATGCGCCGCCGCAAGCGCTTTATGCAGCCAAGCGCGGCGTCGAAGTCTTCGAGTTCGAGCGCACCGCATCGCGGCTGATCGAGATGCAAAGCCGCGACTGGCTGGAGGATTGGGCGGCGCGGCAGAAGGGGAAGCCGGCGCCAGGGGCACAGCAGGCGCAGGCCTGAATTTCCAGAGAATCCGTCGGTAGCAATCCTTCGTGTCCCCTCCCTCGGCAGGACAGAGGGGGGGCGCTGTCCCGCCGACGTCTACAACTCGAACCTCCTCGGTTACCCGCATCACAAGGGTGTCATCGCCCGCATTCGGCCTTACGATTTCCGTCTTCATCGGTTATTTCTTCCAAAGTCGGCTTACAAACTTTGACGTTTACGTAAATCCCAAGTGATCTAACCGATTGAAAATACTGACACCAAAATAATCGTTTGAATTTTTTCCGTGCCGGGGCTATTGGGTGCGGCGAAAATTCGCGGTTCCCCGCAGCATTCCGGCCTCTTCTTCGACGCCGCCATCAAGTCACCAGAGATTTGAGACGTCGTCACCGACAAAGGGAAAACATCCTCACATGGCACGCAACAAGATAGCGCTTATCGGCTCTGGCATGATCGGCGGCACGCTCGCTCACATGATCGGCCTCAAGGACCTCGGCGACGTGGTGCTGTTCGATATTGCCGAAGGTATCCCGCAGGGCAAGGGGCTCGATATCGCGCAGTCGTCGCCGGTCGATGGCTTCGACTCCAGGCTCACCGGCATCAACGACTATGCCGGCATCGAAGGCGCCGATGTCTGCATCGTCACCGCCGGCGTGCCGCGCAAGCCCGGCATGAGCCGCGACGACCTTTTGGGCATCAATCTCAAGGTCATGGAACAGGTGGGCGCCGGGCTGAAGAAGTATGCGCCGAAGGCCTTCGTCATCTGCATCACAAACCCGCTCGACGCCATGGTCTGGGCGCTGCAGAAGTTCTCAGGACTGCCCAACAGCCATGTCGTCGGCATGGCCGGCGTGCTCGACAGCGCGCGCTTCCGCTATTTCCTGGCGGAGGAATTCAAGGTCTCGGTCGAGGACGTCACCGCGTTCGTGCTCGGCGGCCACGGCGATTCCATGGTGCCGATGATCCGCTATTCGACGGTATCGGGCATTCCGCTGCCCGATCTCATCAAGATGGGCTGGACCTCGAAGGAAAAGCTCGACCAGATCGTGCAGCGCACCCGCGACGGCGGCGCCGAGATCGTCGGCCTGCTCAAGACCGGTTCGGCCTATTACGCGCCGGCCGCTTCGGCGATCTCGATGGCCGAAGCCTATCTCAAGGACAAGAAGCGCGTGCTGCCCTGCGCGGCGTATCTCTCCGGCCAGTATGGCGTCAAGAACACCTATGTCGGCGTTCCCGTGGTGATCGGCGCCGGCGGCGTCGAGCGTATCATCGAGATCGAGCTCAACAAGAGCGAGCAGAAGATGTTCGACTCCTCGGTGGCGACGGTGCAGGGTCTGACCGAGGCCTGCGTCAAGATCGCGCCGCAACTCGCCTCCAAATGAATCTCCAGCAAGTGAACCCCCAGTCGATCCGGAGACCTTCCAGATGAACATCCATGAGTATCAGGGCAAGGCGCTGCTGAAGAGCTTTGGCGCGCCCGTGGCCGAAGGCGTGCCGGTGTTCAAGGCGAGCGAAGCGGAAGCCGCCGCCAAGGCGCTGCCGGGCCCGCTTTATGTGGTGAAGAGCCAGATCCATGCCGGCGGCCGCGGCAAGGGCAAATTCACCGAACTCGGCCCGGACGCCAAGGGCGGCGTGCGGCTGGCGAAATCGGTGGCCGACGTCGTCGCCAACGCCAACGAGATGCTGGGCAACACACTGG